>CALJIF010000127.1 GCA_937974275.1 uncultured Flavobacteriales bacterium | reverse complement strand
CAATAACCGATGCTAATGGTTGTACCACTACCGCTTCGGCTACAGTTACTGAACCTCCGCAACTGACAGTTGCCGTAACCACAACGCCTTCAACCTGCGGTAATGCCAACGGTTCGGCGGTGGCTACAGAAACAGGTGGCACAGGACCGTACACCTATTTGTGGACACCAAACAACACAACATCTGCAACATTATCCAACGTAGTAGCGGGCAGTTACCAGATTACTGTTACTGATGCCAATGGCTGTACTGCGTCTGCCATTGCAACGGTAAACAATATGGGTAATCCGGTTGCTTCTATTGTTGCTTCTGATAGTGTTTCTTGCTTTGGCGGTAATGATGGATTTGCTGCGGCAGGTGCTTCTTCAGGAACAGGTCCTTATACTTTTACATGGTCTAATGCCGACACCGACTCTTTAGCCGGTGGATTAACTGCAGGTTCTTATACTGTTACTGTCACTGATGCCAACGGATGTGCCGATACGGCTTCTGTTATTATCTACGAGCCTTTGCAACTTACTGCTACCACTACTCAGGTAGATGTGTTGTGTTTTGGTAACGCCACAGGTTCAGCTACGGTTACTGCTTCAGGCGGAACAGGAGCTTATTCCTACTCATGGGCACCTACAGGAGGTAACACAGATACAGCTTCTTCTTTGCCTGCAGGTTCATACACCTGCACCATCACCGATGCTAACGGTTGTACTACTACTGCTTCCGTAACCATCACTGAACCTCCTCAACTCTCCGCTACTGCTACAAGCACCGACGTATCTTGCTTTGCAGGAACTGATGGAACAGCTACGGCTACAGAGACAGGGGGAACTGCTCCGTACTCCTACGCATGGGCGCCAACAGGAGGTAACAGCGCCGCTGCTACAGGGCTTGCCGCAGGAACCTACACGTGTACCATCACCGATAATAACGGTTGTACCACTACTGCTTCTGTAACCATCACGGAACCTACTCCTATATCCATAACTACTACTGCCATTGACGCCAACTGTAACCAGGCGGACGGATCGGCTACGGCTACGGCTACAGGTGGTACAGGGGCATTTACCTACAACTGGCTACCGTCAGGCTCAGGAAGTGCTATTAACAACGTCATTGCAGGAACCTACACGGTCATCGCTACTGATGCTAATGGTTGTGCCGACACTACTACTGTGGTTATCGGTAACCTTAACGGTGTCAATGCTACCTTGGCTGCCTCTTCTAACATCTCTTGTTTTGGTGGTGCGGATGGATCTATTGACATCGACGCTACCGGAGGCACTGGTCCTTACACCTACAACTGGTTGCCTAACGTATCGGCTTCTGATCTTGCCAGCGGTATCCCTGCAGGTTCTTATCAAATCACCGTTACTGATGTTAATGGCTGTACCTCTGTGGTGAACGTGACGCTTACACAACCACCGGCGCTTACCATTACCGCTACTGCTACTCCTACTGTGGTGTGCGAAGGTACTCCCGTGACATTATCCGCAACACCTGCAGGCGGTACTCCGACTTACACCGTAACATGGAACCCGGGCAACTTATCCGGCAACAACCAAACTATCACGCCAACACAGTCCGGTGCTTATACCGCTGATGTTACCGATGCTAATGGTTGTACCGCTTCTACCGTTGTAAACATCACTGTTAACCCTATGCCTACGGCTAATCTATCTGCTGATATTACCAGCGGTTGTGCGCCGCTATGTGTTAACTTCTCTGACTTATCTACTGCTTTAGCGCCTGCCGTGATAACAGGATGGTTATGGGACTTTGGCGATGGCAACACTTCAAACCAGCAAAATCCTTCACACTGCTTTGATGATCCGGGCAACTACACCGTTACCCTGAACGTAACCACAGGAGCGGGATGTAGCGCTAACATCACCATGGCTAACTACATCAACGTGTTTGCTAATCCGGTAGCGGCGTTCGGGGCTTCTCCGCAGCCTACTACCATCCTTAACCCTACCATATTCTTCACCGACTCGTCTTCTAACGCTGTGCAGTGGAACTGGTCGTTCGGGGATCTGGCTAACTCCTCTTCTTCGGATCAAAATCCGCAGTTCACTTATCCGGATCCTACATGCTACAGCGTATTACTCACCGTAACTTCAGCTGATGGCTGTCAGGACACAGCATCACAAATCGTCTGCATCGATCCTGATGTATCCATCTATGTACCCAACACATTTACACCTAACGAAGATGGCCGTAACGACGTGTTCTTCCCTGTAGCTATTGGCATCGATCCAAACCACTTCGAAATGTGGATCTTCGATCGCTGGGGGAACATGATCTATTACACCGATGACATCAACGATGGTTGGGACGGGCGTGTACAGGGCGCTTCTGAGGTCGCTCAAATTGATACCTATGTCTGGAAAATTAAAGCAAAAGACATACTAGGTAAAAAACACGACCTAATAGGACATGTTAACCTCATTAAATAAATCATTAAAACTATTTGCAAAATTGCCCCGATTTTCGTCGGGGCTTTTTTGTTGTCGCGTATATTTAGCCCACAATTGATCAACTATGAAAATCGCGACACTTACCGCCTTTAGCTTATTTATTGCGAATTGTTTACTGGCACAAATTCCTATAGCGTGGGCTGCTCGATATAATGCGCCGCCCGATAATGCTGATGAGGCACGTTCAATTGCATTAGATGCTTCCGGCAACGTCTATGTAACTGGAAGTGCATTTAATTCAAACGGTAATCTCGATATGGTTACCGTAAAATATAATGCGGCCGGCCAGTTTCAGTGGGTGCAAAATTATGATCGTGCAAATGACAACGATGAAGCCTTTAAGTTGGTTGTTGATGCGTCAGGCAATGTTTATGTTACTGGGTATTCCAAAGGAAATAATGGGCCTGATGTAACTACTATTAAATACAACACTCAGGGTAATTTGCAATGGGTTATGCACCACAATGGCGCAGGAAACTCTCTTGATCAAGGCAACGCTATCGCATTGGACGCAAACAACAATGTTATCGTTTGCGGTTACGAGACCACATCTAATTTCACAACGGATCTTGTTATCATCAAATACGACAACAACGGAACACAACTTTGGAATGTGGTATACAATGGTCAAGCGAATGGAGAAGATGTTGCCAATGATCTAATTACCGACTCTCAGGGCAATGTCTACGTTATAGGTTCCGTGCAGAATGCTGCGAACAACAGTGACTACGCAGTATTCAAGTACAATAGCGCAGGAAGTCAGCAATGGTTACAATTTTATAATGGCCCCAGTAATGACAATGATTTTGGCAAAGCCATCACGCTAGATGCCTCGAACAATGTCTTAGTTACAGGATATAGTTTTCAAACTAACAATTGGTTTGATTTCTTAACGATTAAATATACTAATGCGGGAGTTTTAGATTGGACAGCACGTTACAACAATGCTGCCAACCGTTATGAAGAAGCGAATGATATCGCTACCGATCCATCAGGTAATGTTTATGTCACCGGACAGAGTCAAGCTATAGGGAATAATAGTACACCGGCAGATTACGCCACAGTGAAATACGATGCGACAGGAACACAACTTTGGGTTGCACGATACGATGGTGGTGTTAATGCCGATGATCGCTCTTACGCTATTGCACTGGATGATTCGCTTAATGTTTACGTTACAGGATATAGCATAGCAAATACAACCAGTGATTATGTAACTATTAAGTACAACAATCAAGGCAACATCATCTGGAACATGCGTTACGATGGGCCGGCAGGCAACACAGATCAGGCTTTAGCAATGGCTGTTAATGCTGCAAATGGAGATGTTCATGTAACCGGAAAGTCCGCCAACAATACAAATGATGATTTTCTAACCATTAAGTATAGTTATTCTGCCGTTGGAATTGAAGACATCAATACGGAGATTGTGTTTAACGTGTATCCAAACCCAAACAGTGGAGTGTTTTTTATTGATATGTCAAATAACACACAGGAAGATGTGCTGATCGAAATTATAAATTCCATGGGACAAGTTGTTTTTTCTGATCAGTTTTCATCAAAAGATCAGATAGAAGTCAACCTTACACAGCTTCCTACAGGAGTCTATATTGCGCGAATCATAGATAGCAAAAATGAACTTAGTGGACTCAATCGTCTGATTATCAGATAAATAAAAGATTCATTTTTATTTTATTTATAACGGAAACTGAATTACATTTGTTTAGGGTGTGGCAAATCCCTGTAATTCAGTAACATGAAATATTTCTTCTTCAAATACTCGTTCCCAATCTTATCGATTGCGGCAATGCTGATATCTGATATTGCAGTTGGGCAGTCGCCTGTTGTATGTCCTATTTCTGCAGGCCCGGATCAAACCATTTGCGTACCAAACTGTGCCAATTTAACGGGCACATTCGTTCCAACAAATCAAACTACCAACTACACGACAAGTGTAATTCCATATGCTCCGGATCCATTCAATGCTGGAACAGCGGTGAACTTATTTGACGACTCATGGTCCCAAAATATTGCTTTGCCATTTACTTTCTGTTTTTATGGCACCGCTTATAACAACATCATTATAGGTGCAAATGGGTTAGTGTCTTTTAACGTGGCGCAAGCAGGTGGATACTGCCAGTGGCCAATTAATAATGCTGTACCTTCTAACATGAACCCTATGAATACGATCATGGGACCATGGCACGATTTAAACCCAAGCTTAGGAGGCAGTGTGCGTTACACAACATACGGTACTGCACCGTGCAGAAGATTTGTAGTGAGTTGGAACGCTGTGCCAATGTATTCTTGCGGAACTCCTGTTACACAACAAATCGTATTGTACGAAACAACAAACATTATCGACAACTTTATTCAGACCAAACCAATATGTTCTTGGAACTCAGGTCGAGCGATTCAAGCAGTGCACAATCAAAATGGCACTCAGGCTGTTGTTCAAGCCGGAAGAAACAGTCCTTTGCAATGGACCATAAACGCTCCGGAAGGAAGACGCTGGACTCCTAGCGGTGCGAACACTTATACGATTGGATGGTTTGTTGGTCCTACACAGGTTGGTAATACTGCAGCGATCAATGTTTGTCCAACTGTTACTACAACATACACATTTCAGGCAACTTACACCAACTGTAATAACCAGACAGTAACCGTAAGCGATCAGGTGATTGTTAACGTGAGTTCTTTGACTGTAACGGCAAATCCTACAACAGTGAATATTTGTACAGGAGGAAACACACAACTCTCAGCTACAGCCGTTGGAGCAACAGGATGGTCCTGGTCACCTGCAACAGGTTTAAGTGCAACAAACATTCCCAATCCGGTGGCTTCACCTACTGTTACTACTACATACACCGTCACGGCAACAGATGCAAGTGGCTGCTCAGGAACAGCACAGGTTACTGTTAACGTAACTCCAATGACTACCGCTGACGCCGGCCTCGATGACACAGTTTGTACCGGTGCTTGCATTAACTTAAATGCGAGTGGTGGAGTATCCTATGTTTGGAATGCAGATCCGAGTATTGTCGGCAGCACGTTAATTCCAAACCCGCAAGTTTGTCCGACAGCAACAACAACGTATACAGTGACAGTTACTGATGCAAATGGATGTACCGGGACCGATCAGGTTACGGTGCATGTTGCGGCTCAACAATTGGGTGTAACATTAAATGCTACGAATGCCACATGCTTTGGATCTTGCGATGGCGGCATCACAACCAATGTCACCGGAGGTTATCCTCCATACACGTATGCTTGGAGCAACGCGGCAACAACAAGTTCAATTAACGGACTTTGCGCTAATACATATAACGTTACAGTCACTGATGCAATTGGGTGTACTGCAACCGCAACCGTAACTATAACGGAACCAACTGCTGTAGATATTCAAGCTACATCTATACAGAGTGCCAATTGCGGATTAAATGATGGAAGCGTGACAATTACTGTCACAGGGGGAAACGGACCATACACCATACAATGGCCTTCGGGCAATTCCGGCTTAACTGAAAATAACTTAACTGCTGGTCAAGTTTGTGTTTACGCTTATGACGTTAATGGATGTGGTGATACGTTATGCGTAACTGTTCCGAATACGCCCGGCGCAGATGTCACAATAATCAGCAATACGCCTACACCATGCTTTGGCTCATGCGAAGGACAACTCGTTGCTGCAACAATTGGAGGTACCGGCCCTTACTCTTACAGTTGGTCGCCTTCAGGTGGTAACACCGACACTGCTTCATTATTGTGTGCGGGTACTTACACTGTAACGATGACGGATGCTAATGGATGTCTGGATACTGCAATTGCTACAATCATTCAACCGACTTTGTTAACTGTTGCAGGTGGTGCTAATGGTACAATTTGTATTGGCCAAACCTATAATTTATCTGCAAACGCGGCAGGCGGAACAGCTCCTTACACCTACGATTGGACCGATGGTACTAACGCATCACAAGGTCAGACATGGACGGTAAGTCCTACAACAACAACTTCGTATACTGTTACAGTAACTGATGCCAATGGCTGTGTTTCACAACCTGCTGTCGTTACCGTAACTGTTAATCCTCCATTGCAAGTTACAGCGAGTGCAGATCAGATTGTTTGTCAGGGTACGCAGGTGACATTTAGTGCTAACGGATCCGGAGGCGATGGAAATTTAACATACACATGGTTGCCTCTTAACACAAATGGATCATCACAAACAACTACCGTGCAAACAACTACAACCTATACAGTTGTCCTTACAGACGGTTGTGGAAGTCCTGCTGCAATTGATTCCATTACAGTAACAATTAATCCTGCTCCAATTGTGACGTTTGCGGCAACATCTGATCTCGAAGGTTGTGCCCCATTTTGTGTTTCATTCATTAATAACACTCCAAATACACAGACTGTAACATGGACATTTGGAAATAATTTGGGTACATCTTCATCTGCTTCTCCTACTTTTTGTTTCTCAACTCCGGGATCATATGATGTGACTGCCGCTGTTACGGATGTGATTGGTTGTACATCTACATTAACACTAACTAATTACGTTACTGTTTATCCGAATCCGGTTGCAGACTTTTCAGCTACTCCAAATCCCGCTACATTGCTGAATAATACGGTGCAGTTCACTGATCAATCTTTTGGTGCTACAACCTGGTTATGGAGTTTCGGTCAAGATGATTCTGCATCTGTTTTGCAAAATCCAAGCTATCAGTTCAATGATTCCGGAACAGTGATGGTGCAGTTGATTGTAGCGAACCAATATGGGTGTACTGATTCCATTACTTTACCTATTCTTATTCGTGAAGATTACGCTATTTATATTCCGAACGCCTTTACTCCAAATGGTGATGGGCTGAATGAACTATTCTTCCCTCAAGGTATCGGCATTAATCCTGACAAATACAGTATGTATATTTTTGATCGTTGGGGTAATATGATTTATCAGACGACAACCTGGCCGGGTGGATGGGATGGAACTGTTCAAGGATCAGGCAAAGTTTGTCAAATAGATACTTATGTTTATAAGATAAGTACCGTTTCTCCAGACGGATCAAGACGACAGTACATCGGTGCCGTTAACCTGATTCGCTAATACATTTATCGTAACCATTTTCCCTACATATGGCAATTAATTTTACAAAAATTGGAATACTAAGCGCGATTACCTTTTGTTCGGTGGGACTCTCCGCGCAGAACAATGTTGGTATTGGCACGAACACGCCTGACGCATCATCGGTGCTGGAAGTGCAGTCTTCAACGCAAGGTGTATTGGTACCACGGATGACAACAGCACAACGTTTAGCTATTACAACTCCGGCAAACGGCTTGTTGGTATATGATACCAACTTTGATTGCTTCTTCTATTACGTCGCCGCTACAACAACATGGCAAAACATGTGTACGAGTTCCGCTACTACGGGACCAACAGGACCAACAGGTGCAACGGGCGCTAATGGAACATCAGGAAACAATGGTATTAGTTGCTGGGATTTAAACGGCAATGGAATTAATGATCCTGCAGAAGATGTGAACACAGATGGATTTTGGGATGCGTTGGATTGCGCTGGAGCAATTGGTCCACAAGGACCGGCCGGTGTGGCGGGGCCAACAGGACCGTCGGGAGATCCCGGTGCGACGGGGGCGGTTGGTGCAACAGGCGCGACAGGTAGTGCAGGAACTACAGGGCCAACAGGACCTTCAGGCGATCCCGGGCCAACAGGAGCACAAGGTTTAATTGGACCAACAGGGCCAACAGGGCCAACAGGATTCGGTATTGGGCCTACGGGACCGACAGGACCGACAGGTAATAATGGAGCAAACGGAGCCACAGGACCGACAGGTCTAACAGGCGCTACAGGCCCCGCAGGGGCGAATGGAGCTACTGGACCTGCTGGATTAAACGGAGCTACAGGACCTACCGGACCTACTGGAGTTGCCGGAGCAAACGGTGCTACAGGCGCAACAGGACCGGCAGGGGCAATTGGAGCCACGGGGCCGGCAGGTGCCAATGGAGCTACGGGACCTACTGGTTTAACCGGAGCAACCGGGCCTACAGGGCAAACAGCAGCCGTAACAAGTGTTTCGTTGGGTGCTGACTATTTTGTTACTTCAGCCGCCTACGCTAACGTTCCGGGTATGTCGGTTACGTTTACAGCCACGAAAACTACTGCGTTAATCTCCTTCACAGCGTCCGGCTTGGGTTACACTAACTCCATGTCCAATGTGTTCTTTAGAGTATTGAATGGTGCTACGAGCGTTGGCGGTACGATGTCTAAAATTCAAAGCTATGACGACTTTACCGGAACAATCACAACTTGGAGTGTTGCATATTCGCGAAACGTTACCGGATTAGTGGTAGGCAATACTTACACTTTCCAAGTTCAAGCCATGCGTAACGGAATTTACGGAATTTATGATGCGGTTATTCAAGCGGGTACACAACCGGATCAAAGTCACATGACACTTTCAGTTATCCAATAGAACCAGATATGAAAACAGTACTTCTAATTTGTGGGACAATGTTCTGTTTGCTGCTGAATGGGCAGGTAGTAGGTACGGGGGCATCAACAACAACTAACACCGAAGCCCCGCAATCGCAAGGTAAAAATAATAAGACGCCTGTGATAAGTACAGGTGATGCTTTGGGTGGTGATTCCACATCCATGCCACCAAGTGCCTCACCTGAGTTAAAGCCATCAGGCGGTGCTCCACCCCCAAAAAAAGGTAAATCACCCAAAAAAGCCTGACAACGTACGTAATCTTTTATTTGCGTTGTTAATAGTAAGTTGTGGTAATATCTATTAGATTTGCCTTACCCTAAAATTACACTTTCAGAAATGAAAAAAGTTTTATTCCCGTTATTGTTGGTAGTTCTGCTTGTTGCAGAAAATAACGCCCAAAACAATGTTGGTATCGGTACTAACACGCCCGACGCGTCGTCAATGTTGGACGTACAATCTACTACACAAGGTGTATTGGTACCTCGCATGACCACTGCACAACGCCTGGCAATTACAACGCCAGCTAATGGTTTGTTGGTTTATGACACCAACTTTGATTGCTTCTTCTATTACATTGCTGCCACAACCACCTGGCAAAATATGTGTACCTCAACATCTTCAACCGGACCAACAGGGCCGACAGGTCCTGCCGGATCTAATGGTGTTACCGGTGCAACCGGACCAACAGGTGTTGCCGGATCAAATGGCGTTACCGGACCAACTGGACCTTCCGGAGATCCGGGGCCAACAGGTGCTGCAGGAGCTAACGGAACAACAGGGCCGACAGGTCCAACGGGACCTACGGGTATTGGTATCGGACCAACAGGACCAACAGGTGCGACGGGAGCAAATGGTGCAAACGGTTCAACAGGCCCTACAGGATTAACAGGTGCAACCGGACCTGCAGGAACTAATGGTGTAACCGGGCCGACGGGACCAACAGGCGCGACAGGTGTTGCCGGTGCTAATGGTGCGACCGGCCCACAAGGTCCAACCGGAACTGCAGGTGCAACCGGTGCCGCAGGACCAACCGGTGCTAATGGTGCAACCGGACCACAAGGACCAACCGGAACTGCAGGTGCAACGGGGCCGGCAGGAGCTAACGGAGCTACAGGAGCCACTGGAGCCAATGGCGCTACGGGACCACAAGGACCAACGGGAACCGCAGGAGCTACAGGACCGGCAGGTGCTAACGGAGCTACTGGCGCAACCGGACCAACAGGGCCAACTTGGACGTTATCTACAATTACCTACAATACCAACGGTACTGTTACTGTTAATGGCACTGCAGGTTCCGGAGGACCAATAACATCTACGACTGCAGCATGGCTTACCACAGGAAATAGTGGGACAACTGCTGGTACTAACTTTATCGGAACAACTGATGCACAAGCATTTGTAGTTAAAACAAATGGTGCTGCAGCAGCAAATGAGCGCATGCGTTTCTATACAACTCCACAAGCTACAATAAACTCCACTACAACATTTGCCGGTGATTTATTCGCTGTTTATGGTAGTAGTTATCCGGGTGCTACAAATACTGTAGCAAACCAAACGGATTATCCGATTAGCGGTTACAGCACCGGTGCATTTGCCGGCTTGTATGGCGAAAATACCGGAACAGGTCAAGGGGTATTAGGTATTAACGCCGCAAACGGTGTTGGTGTTTATGGTCAGAATGGTAACAATGCCGGTGCAGGTGTGTTTGGAAACAATACGGCAGGAGGCATTGGTGTTGGGGGTGTTTCAACCACAGGATTTGGTGTTAACGGTGGAGCGAATGGTGCGCTAGTAACAGGTGTACGCGGGTTCAACCAGAATGCAACAGGTACAGGCATCATCGCATTAGGAACTAATATTGCTGCAGGAACTGTTCTTGCAAATGGATCAGGTTTATCTGCGAATGGAACCGCAAACGGTGTTTTTGCGATTGGTACAAATGCGGCTACAGGTGTTGGTGTTATGGGTGGTGGTAATAATATTACAACCATTACGAATACCGGAGCAGGTGAAGGTGTAGTCGGTAATGGAGTATCGTTTGGAACAACAGGTTATGCTACAGCAGGTTTAAGCAATGATCGTTGGGGTGGATATTTTGATTACCTCAACTCAATTGGAGGATTTGCATACATTGGAGGAAGAACTGCTGCTCTTGATTACGCGATCCTTTCGGCAGGTGTAAAATCAACCATGGTACAAGATCAATCCGGACAAAACCGCGTGATGTTCTGTACAGAAGCACCTGAAGTATTATTCCAAGATTTTGGTGAAGGTCAGCTGGTGAATGGTAAAGCACATATTACTATCGATCCGGTATTAGCTATGAATATGGACCCGAATAAACCGGTGAAAGTGTTTATTCAGTTGGAAGGAAATTGCCAAGGTGTTTACGTAGAGAATAAATCAATAAATGGTTTTGACGTTATAGAATTGAACAACGGTAATTCGAATACAAAGTTCACCTGGCAGATTGTTGGTAATCGTGCGAATACGGCAACATCTCAATATGCGGATGCTCGTTTCCCGGTTGGACCGCAACGTGTACAATCTACTCAGGCGCAACCTGCGCAAGTTGAGGCTGCTCCTGCAACTCCTGCACCTGCAGGCAAAGGCGGAAGCAAGCGCTAGTCATAAAATAAAACATAAAAAAATGCTACTCTTTCGGGTAGCATTTTTTTATTTCAGGTAATTGACTGTAGCGTCCTAAAATAAGTTGACAGGTTTTTAATAGTCCCCGGTTCTGATTA
>CALJIF010000126.1 GCA_937974275.1 uncultured Flavobacteriales bacterium | reverse complement strand
AAGATGATCCTAAAGAACTTTGGGATATGTTGGGCACCGCAGATGACAGGAAAGAATTAGATCGTCAATTCAAAAATGAAAAATCAAATTTCAAGATCGCTATAGTCGTGGACATGTGGCTAACCGGATTTGATGTCCCATTCTTGGATAGCATTTATATTGACAAACCAATTCAACGTCACAATTTAATTCAAACTATCTCACGGGTTAATCGAAAATTTGAAGGAAAACAGAAGGGCTTGGTAGTTGATTACATTGGAATTAAGAACCAAATGAATTTTGCACTTAAACTGTATAGTGAAGGTGATAAAGATAATTTTGAGGACATTGACCAGTCATTAATAGTAGTTAAAGATCATTTGGATTTATTGGCTAAGCTGATGCATAAGTTTGATAATACGAAGTATTTCAAAGGCAGCACTATTGAGCAACTCAACACCTTGAATATGGCTGCGGAATTTGTGCAACAAACCAAGGAATTCGAGACGCGTTTTATGGGCTTAGTGAAACGTCTTAAAGCAGCGTATGACATTTGTGCAGGCAGTGAAAAACTAATTCAAACTGAAAGAGATTACACCCATTTTTACTTAGCAGTTCGTTCCATTGTTTTCAAACTCACCAAAGGTAATGCACCCGATACCGCACAAATGAACGCACGTGTTCGTGAAATGATTAAAGATGCATTGCAAAGTGATGGCGTAGAAGAAATATTTAAACTTGGTGAAGAAGGTCAAAACGAACAAGACATCTTCGATGAACAGTACCTTGCAAAGATTGATAAAATCAAACTTCCCAATACCAAAATCAAACTGCTTCAGCAGCTACTGGCTAAAGTGATTGGAGAAATAAGAAAGGTCAACAAAGTACGAGGTGTAGATTTTAGTAAGAAAATGCAAGCCATTGTGGAACGGTACAATAACCGTGACGCTAATGATATTTTGCGAAGCGAAGTGTATGAGGAAATGGCAGAAGCCCTAACCAACCTGATCTGGGAGGTTCATAAAGAATTTAATGCGGGAGACGAATTAGGAATTGACTTTGAAGAAAAAGCGTTTTATGACATTCTTAAAGAATTGTGTAAAAAATACGATTTTACCTATCCTGACGACAAGCTTATTGACTTATCGAAAGCCGTAAAACTAATCGTTGATAGTCAAGCCAAGTTTCCGGATTGGAACAAACGTGACGACATAAAATCTGCCTTGAAGGTGGAGTTGATTTTAATTTTGGATGAATTTGGTTATCCGCCGGTGGAAAGAGATGAAGTATATGTTGAGATTTTTGAGCAGGCAGAAAATTTTAAAAAAAACAGGAGATGAACACGAACTAGTCGTGGCCTCGAAATTGAAAAACGGTGCGTGAATATGTTGGTTTCCCGATGCTTCTTCCGAAGGCCTCCAATGGTCTGAAAGACTCCTATGGAGAAGGATAGTGCGTTTTAAGGCGATGCTCCGTTCCTACTTTAATCCTTATATTCAGTTAATTAAATAATTCAACCTCTCTTCCGTGCCCACCCACTGCCACCGCTGCAACGCTCCGCTCGCCAACACCGCTTTTATGCAAATTCCTTTTGCACAAATGACCTTAGGGAAATATCCGGATCTGGTTTTTTGTCAAGCTTGTTTTATAGCAACGTAGTGTGTTAGTTCAGTAGTGTGTTAGTGCAGTAGTGTGTTAGTGGGTTAGTGAGGTGGTGTGGTGGTGTGGTGCTCGCGTAACTGCCGCAGAAAAAAATCAGTTGGTTAGTGCCACTACCTAGCTGAAATGAGAATATTGAAAATAGGAAGTTGGTTTCGACTCCGCTGGTTTCGACTTCGCTCAACCGGCGTTCGACTCCGCTGATTTCGACTCCGCTCAATCGGCGGGCGACGTTGCTCAATCGGCGGTATTGGTGGAAAGCATCCTCACCGCATACACCAAAGGCAACAAACCTTCTTTACCGCGTATGGCAAAACGTCCGGGAGCAACTTCGTTGGCGTCGGGGAAAATGTTGTACGGGGAATAATCGAATTCCTGAAAATGCGTGAGCTGCAAACCGCGTGCAAGCAAGGGTGTCAACACATCGCTTATGGGGTGATTCCAGGTGATGGTAGTTTTGTTCACTGACGCTCCCGTTTCTGCGTAAGTGCCGGTTTCGGTTTCGATAATGGGCGCTACATTGAAATACGAGTACGTTAATTTTTCAAAAGCATTGTCCATCATCCACATCGTGGGATGAAATTCTACCAATAAAAATTGTCCTCCGGGTTGAAGAAAAGTCTTCACCACTTCCGCCCAGCGATTCAAATCGGGCAACCAACCAATAGTGCCGTAACTCGTAAATACCACATCGAACTTTTCGTTCAACACCTGTGGCAGTGCGTACACATCCGATTCGATAAAGCGTACATCCACTCCTGCACGTTGTGCTAACGATCGCGCTTCCGCAAGCGCAGCATCGGACAAATCGACACCGGTGACGTGTGCGCCCATGCGCGCCAAAGAAATACTGTCTTGCCCGAAATGACATTGCAAATGCAAAATGCGCTTGCCTTTCACATCGCCGAGTAATTCGAGCTCAATGGCATTTAAGGAACTTTTCCCTTCCAGAAATCCGGGAACGTCGTAAAAAGAAGAAGCGATATGATGCGGCACACGGGCATTCCACAACTCGCGATTCACGGAAAGGTAATCGCGGTTAGCATCGTTATCCGACATGCCAGGTGTTTTTTCCGCTGATCAGCGCATCCAGATTGCCCGTTCCTTTTGCAGTAACGGCTTGATCAATTTGTGCTTGCATCAAATCTTCGTAACACGGACGTTGTTCGGCATAGAACACTCCGAATGGTCGCGGCAAGTGATGTTCCTTTTTTGGATCATCGAAAAACTGCAATAAAATGCCGGCTTTTCCGCGGTCGTTCTCGTCGTGTATCCACAAGTCGTTAACGCTGGTATTGTTGATGTCCACTACGCGTGGTGTGAAACCGTCGAGGATAATGCCATTGTCGTTGTTCTCGCCAAACAACAAGGGCTTGCCTTGCTCCACAAAAATGGTTTCGTTTTTCTTCGACGCTTTTTCGGTGAACACTTCAAATGCACCGTCGTTGAACACGTTACAGTTTTGATAAATCTCTACCAGAGAAGTTCCTTTGTGTGCGTTAGCGCGTGCAAGAATCGTACGCAGATGCACGGGATCGCGATCCATGGAACGTGCAATGAATGTGCCTGAAGCGCCCATCACCAGTGCCAACGGATTGAACGGATGATCGATGGCTCCCATAGGAGAAGACTTCGTCACTTGTCCTTCGTGTGAAGTAGGCGAATACTGTCCTTTCGTTAAACCGTAAATTTCATTGTTGAACAACAAGACGTTCACATCGAAGTTGCGTCTCAACAAATGAATGAGGTGATTCCCGCCGATAGACAAGGAATCGCCGTCGCCGGTTACAATCCACACGCTCAAATCGGGACGCGTTGCTTTCAATCCGCTTGCAATAGCAGTTGCACGACCGTGAATGGAATGCATGCCGTACGTTTCCATGTAATACGGAAAACGCGACGAACATCCGATGCCCGAAATGAAGACGATATTTTCACGCGCAATGCCAATCTCCGGCATAACGGTTTGTACTTGTTTTAAGATGGAGTAATCGCCACAACCCGGACACCAACGCACTTCCTGGTCGGTGACAAAATCTTTCGGGCTGAGTTTAACTGTTGCAGTTTCCATTTTCGTAATCGCGATTAGTATGGGCTTATGCGCCTAACAATTCTTTTATTTTACTTTTAATTTCACTTGTTGCAAATGGTACACCTTTAATTTTATTTAAAGGTTTCGCATCAATCAAGAAGCGATCGCGGATGATGCGCACCAATTGTCCGTTGTTGATTTCAGGAACCAACACGATATCGTAATTGCGCAACATGGCTTCCAGATTTTTCGGAAACGGATTGATGTAACGCAGATGAATGTGTGCCGCATCAATGCCTTCTTCCCGCAATTCGCGCAAGGCCGAGCGAATAACACCGTACGTGGAACCCCAGGCCAACACGGCAATGCGTCCTTTTTCCGGACCACTGTCCAATTGTTGTGCAGGAATATAATCCGCAATCTTATCTACTTTTTCCTGACGCAACTTCACCATGAACTCGTGGTTCTCCGGATCGTAAGAAATGTTGCCCGTGATGTGTTCTTTCTCGATACCGCCAATACGGTGTTCCAAACCTTTTGTTCCCGGAATAGCCCAGGGACGTGCGAGTTTTTCATCACGCACATACGGATGAAACTTTTCTCCTTCCGCTAAATTGTTCTCGGCATACTTTACGTGTATCGGCTTCAAATCCGCTGATGTCGGGAACTTCCACGGTTCTGCTCCGTTCGCGATATAACCGTCGCTCAGGAAAAATACCGGAATCATGTGCTCGAGTGCAATGCGCACTGCTTCGTACACGGCATCAAACGTATCGTTGGGCGAATGCGCACTTACAATAGGCACGGGACATTCACCGTTACGACCGTAAAACGCTTGCAACAAATCGGCTTGTTCGGTTTTAGTCGGCAAACCTGTTGAAGGTCCGCCACGTTGTATGTTGACAATGACTAACGGCAATTCCAACATTGTCGCCAGTCCTATAGCTTCTGTTTTTAACGCAATGCCCGGACCGGAAGAAGCTGTAACTCCTAACTGGCCACCGAACGAAGCACCGATAGCAGCAGTAATTCCTGCAATTTCATCTTCCGCCTGAAACGTTTTTACTCCGAAGTTTTTATGCTTCGACAATTCGTGCAAAATATCGGAAGCCGGCGTAATCGGATATGTGCCGTAGAACAAGGTCAATCCTGCTTTTTGTGCAGCAGCAATCAAACCCAACGCCACACCCTGATTACCCATGATGCTGCGATACGTTCCCGGTTGCAATTTCGCTTCGCGCACATCGTAACGCGTCATTGGTGTTTCCGTAGTATCGCCGTAGTTGTAACCGGCTTGCAACACTTTCACGTTGGCCTCAATCAACTCGGGACGTTTACGGAATTGTTCTTTCAAAAACTCTTTCGTGTGTTCCAGAGAACGGTTGTACATCCAGTAGATGAATCCCAACACGAACATATTTTTGGAACGATCGATTTCTTTGGTACCCATCCCCGATCCTGCCAACGCGTTGCGCGTTAACTTCGTCACGTCGATGGTGATGAGATTGTATTCCGCCAAAGACCCGTCCGTTAAAGGATTCACGCCATCGGGATATTTCGCGAGCTTTAAATTTTTCGGATCGAATCCGTCCGTGTTGGCAATGATGGTTCCGTTTTTACGCAGTTGACGCAAGTTGGCTTTCAATGCTGCGGCATTCATCACCACAAGCACGTCGCACACATCGCCGGGAGAATTGATCTCGACGCTGCCGAAGTGCAATTGAAAACCGGAAACACCCGGTAATGTTCCCTGAGGGGCACGAATTTCAGCAGGGAAATTGGGGAAGGTGCTGATATCGTTTCCGAACAATGCCGCTGTTCCCGTAAACTGCGAACCGGTTAATTGAATTCCGTCTCCGGAATCGCCGGCAAACATGATCACGACGCTTTTCTTTTGCTCGGTAGTGTGATTAGATGCGCTCATAATTTTATAAACAAACAAAAAAAGGTTTTTCCTATGCGGGAAAAACCTTTATTGATAGACATTTTTCATTTCAATCGGTTCAATCCCTGAATGTGCTGCAACACTTCATGCCGCAACAGTTACACATCATTGGAGTAAGGATTGATTTCATGGTTCAAAGTTACTATGATTTTTACAATCAGGCCGGTGTTACCACTTCCTGGTTCATGTTAATGGCTTCTACCGCTTTCACTTCAGGAACTGCACGGCGCACCGCTTCTTCCAATCCCGCTTTAAACGTCATCATGCGCATAGAGCAGGATTTGCAAGCACCCATCAATTCCAAACGCACGATCAGATCGTCGGTTACTTCTACCAAACGCACATTCCCGCCGTCTGCTTCCAAAAAAGGACGCAGTTGGTCCAGGGCCGCCTCAATTCTCTCAATCATTGATTCCTGCATAACTTCCTGATTTTCGTGAGCAAAGATACTATTTAGACTGATTCTACGGTTACTTTCGGCTTGGAATTCACGATAGCAACCTGACGCACGATATTGCCCGCCATTTGCAGAAATGCCTGCGCCTGTGGTGTGTCTTTTTGCAACACTGCAGGACGACCCGCATCACCCGCTTCGCAAATACTTTGCACCAGAGGAATTTGTCCCAGCACCGGAACATCCAGTTGTTCTGCCAATGCAGTAGCGCCTTCGCGTCCGAAGATGAAGTATTTATTTTCCGGCAATTCAGCAGGAGTAAACCACGCCATATTCTCCACGATGCCCAACACCGGCACATTCACCTGAGGCATGCGGAACATCGCCACACCTTTACGCGCATCTGCCAAAGCCACTTGCTGCGGCGTGCTCACCACCACTGCTCCTGTTAACGGCACAGCAGAAACCAACGACAAGTGAATATCACCCGTTCCCGGAGGTAAATCGATGATTAAATAATCCAGTTCGCCCCAATCTGCTTCGCCCAACATTTGATTCAATGCACGCGTTGCCATTGGTCCGCGCCACGCCACCGCCTGATTGATATCCGAGAAAAAACCGATGGACAATACTTTCACGCCATAACTCTCTACCGGCACCATCATGGTTTTTCCGTTCACGTCGCGCAACATCGGCTTTTCGTTCATCACATCGAACATGATCGGAACGGAAGGTCCGTAAATGTCGGCATCCACCAAACCTACTTTTGCGCCTGTCATTGCCAACGCACACGCCAGGTTCGCAGCAATGGTTGATTTTCCGACACCACCTTTTCCGGAAGAAACCGCGATGATATTTTTTACTCCGGGCAAAATACTGTTAGCACGCTGTGTGGTCGTATTCGCCGTCATGTGCACATTTACTTCCGCTTCCTGATCCACAAAATATTTAATCGCGTTCACACATGCACGATGAATCATGTCCTTCATGGGACAAGCCGGTGTGGTGAGCACCACGGTAAACGAAACTTTTTTACCGTCCACTTCCACATCTTTCACCATGTTCAGCGTCACCAGATCTTTTTTCAAATCCGGATCATCCACATTGCGCAACGCATCTATAACTTGTTCTTTGGTAATAGCCATGTTCTTGAATATTATGCTGCAAAGTTACGCAGGTATTACGGAAAACAACCGATTCGGAAATATGTTCCTGATTAATCGGGATTGCTGCACGATATTTGCGAGATGGGTAGTATGAGAACTTATTTGACGGTGATGCTG
>CALJIF010000125.1 GCA_937974275.1 uncultured Flavobacteriales bacterium | reverse complement strand
ACCTTCAATGTGTTCCGGATTATCTGCTACCAACTTAATACGCTTAACCACCGTTCCTTTTGATGCCGTGAAGTTCGTGCCTTTGACATTGAGCGCCTGCGTTAATACAACCGAGTCGCCGGTTTCTAAAGGCACTCCAAATGCGTCCACATGAATTTCAGGTTTGTTAAATGCGCTTACGGCCCAGTCAATAACGGATTCATCAATATCAACAGCGCTCATGGCATCAGCGGCCCATTGTTCTTTTTCCAATGATTTTAAAATGCGATACGACAACGCTTGTACTGCAGGTTCCGGATTCCAGATGCTGCCTTCCAAACAACGCCAGTGAAATATTTCTGCGGGATCATCAATCTTCGAAAAGCAGGTGTTGCATAGTGCAACCTGATTCGAGGGGATTTCCTCTGTCTTGGGAGAAACTAAATAGGCAACAGTTGCCGGTTCGGAGTTACACAACTCGCAGGTACCGCTGTTGCGCTCAATAACGGGGGAGTGAACGCTCATGTACTTTCAGGATTTAATTAAAGCCCGAAAGTAGCGGTAAGTTTTGAGAAATAGTGACGCGTGAAACTGATTGCTGTCAGTTAAAGATGAATATTAAAGCACTTAGACGTTTTCAAAACTATATCCAACGCCTTTAATTGTTTTAATGTACTGATCGCCGATTTTTTCACGGAGCTTGCGTACATGCACATCAATGGTTCTGTTCTTTTCACCGAATTCACCACCCCAGATTTCCTGGTAGATTTCGTTACGCGTGAATACTTTGCGTGGAGCGGTTAACAACAATGCTAATAATTCAAATTCCTTACGCGGAAGAACAACTTCTTTGTTGCCATTAAAAACAATGTAACGTTCACGATCAATTTTGATAGAGCCAACAGTAAGATTTTTACTTTGTTCTTTTGATTTGTGACGCTTTAATAATGCCGCAATGCGCAACAACAATACATTTGCTTTAATTGGTTTGATGATATAGTCATCAGCACCGGCAGAGAATGCAGCGATCTGCGTATAATCTTCGTTACGTGCGGTGTAGAAGGCAATCAGTGTTTTGTTGAGTGTGGGTACTTGGCGCAATTCCTGGCATGTTTCAATTCCATCCATGCCCGGCATGATCACATCAAGCACAATCAAATGCGGCTGGAATTTTTTAGCAATTTCCAGACATTCTTTGCCACTGTCTGCACAGTTCACATGGTAACCGACATTTTCAAGCACACTTTTCAACGACAACAAAATGTGTTCATCGTCATCTACCAGTAATACGCGGTACTTCTCTGCTGCTATCCCGTTAACTTCACTCATGATCGGGAACGAAAGTAAAAGTGGCGTGTATGCTTAAGGTTAATGACCTGTTAAGTTTAGGTTGCTAAAACGAAATTCGAGGTAAAGTCGGCTCTCGATTTATAAATTATGCTTGATAATCAACTACTTAACAACTATTAACAATGATAGTAAAACTATTATTGGTGTAAGTTGTTCTATTTTTGCATCCGGAATTAAGGCTATGGCGCAAAAAGCAAAATCAAACCGAAAGGTCAACACAGATCACTCTGAGGAACTCAGCGGTAGTCAATTTATTCGTGTTGTAGTAAATGACAAGTTGTTCTTACGCGATCCGCAGGAAACCGAATTGGGACGTAAAATACTTCAGCATGCAGTAATCATGATTGATAATCTGGGCTTTGAAGAATTTACGTTTGCAAAATTGGCTCAGGCAATTCAATCTACGGAAGCATCTATCTACAGATATTTTGAAAACAAGCACAACTTGCTCATCTATCTGTTGTCCTGGTATTGGTTGTGGTTGGAGTATCTCGTGTTGTTCAGGACGAATAACATCTCAAAACCGGCCGACCGTTTAAAAACCATTGTTGCCGTGATGTGTAAACAGGAGTCATCCGGCCCTTTCACCATTTCATTGTTAGACGAAGTGCGATTGAAATCAATTGTAATGAATGAGTTCAACAAAGTGTATCTTACCAAACAAGTTGATGCACAAAACAACGACGGCTTTTTCAAACATTACAAATCATTTGTGAAAACGGTTGCTAAGGCTATTGCAGATTACGCCCCGAATTATCCGTATTGTAATTCCCTTGCAGCAATGGTTGTCGATGAATCAACGCGCCAACTCTATTTCGCACATCACCTTCCTTCATTAACGGACATTCAAGTTTCGGATAAGATGGAGCAAGACGCTCAGGCTTTTCTTGAGCATATTATTAATTCAGCAACTGCTAATCACCGCCGTTAATTATGCTCACTAAATCTATAAAGCAGTCGTTCGAGTATATGCTTCGCGCATATAATATTGAACCATCGGAATATTTATTGCACGATTCCGATCCGTTACAACCGGCCTTCCCGTGCGCGACGGTTGACGAGGCCGTTCGAGCTTTTGCTCGTATTGGTGCGCGTTACGAATTAGTGGTCGTGCGTGATGATATCCGTGTGGATGAGCTCAGCAACTACGCAGCCAATGCACGTTTCCCATTTGTGGTAATCACGTTTAAAAATGGAAAACATGTTCCTGTTGTTATCGGTCCGGGATTGGATCCTTTGGAGCCCGTGCATTGTTCCATGGATAGCGACATTAACGTTACTTCAAAATTTGAGGCTAACGCCGAATTTCTTCGCGATCTGTGCACCATCGAAAAAGACGGCAATGAATTATATACGCCCATCATTACTATCGTACCCAATAAGCCGATTTTCTCGTCATACGATGAGAGCGGTCAACCTACGGACGAAGCACAGCGTTTTCCGTTACTGCGAAAATTCTCTCAATTACTGCGACACGAGCGAAAAGAAATCGGCTATGTCATTGTTTATGCAGTCATCGCAGGACTGATCAGTTTATCACTACCGCTCGGTGTACAAAGTATCGTCAGCTTCGTATCAAGCGGTCGTATTGCAACATCCGTTGTGGTATTGATCGTGTTCATCGTGTTGGGCTTGCTCATCAGCGGTGCTATGCAAATTATGCAGCTGTATCTCGCAGAACATATTCAGCAACGCTTGTTTTCGAAAACCGCTTTCGAATTTGCATTCCGCATTCCGCGCGTAAAACTGGAATCTGTATTAAAGGAATATCCACCCGAATTGGTGAATCGCTTCTTTGATATTGTGACGTTACAAAAAGGAACCGCTACTATTTTGTTGGAGTTTTCCGCAGCGGCCTTGCAAATTGTATTCGGCTTGATTTTATTGTCGCTGTATCACCCTATGTTTATCATTTTAGGTTTGATTCTTATCGGCGCCTTGTTTGTCGTATTGCGACTTACAGGACCGCGAGGATTAGCGACAAGTTTGAAGGAGTCGAAATACAAATACAAAATTGCGAATTGGCTGGAAGTGTTGGCAGGTAGCATGACGACATTCAAATTAGCCGGTGATAATACATTGCCGTTGCAGCGAACCGATCAATTGTTGAGTAACTATTTATATGCACGTGGCAAGCATTTCAAAGTATTGGCGGGCCAGTACGTTGCGTTCGTGCTATTCAAAACTATTGTAACAGGTGGCTTACTCGTTGCCGGATGTATCTTGATCGTGCAAAAGGAAATCAATCTCGGACAGTTTATCGCTTCTGAAATTGTGATCATCTTGTTGATGGGCGCCGTTGAAAAACTGATTCTGAAACTGGACACCGTGTACGATGTATTGACGAGTATCGACAAGATTTCACACGTCACCAATTTGCCGATTGAGTCAAGCGGTACTATTCCGATTCCTAGTTCGGATAAAGGGTTGCAAGTAAAAATTACGGATTTGAAATACCGATTCCCGGATCGGAAAGAGTACACCATGAACGGTATTAATCTCGAGATCAAACCGGGCGAACACGTTTGTATCAGCGGATTTAACGGATCGGGGAAAACCTCTTTGGTCAATATCATGTTGGGCATGTTGGGCAATTACGAAGGTTCTATCACGTACGACAATATTCCGCTTTCGGATATTGAACGAGACAGTTTGTTAATACACATCGGTGATTATGTTTCGCAAGAAGAATTGTTTGATGGTACACTTTTAGAAAACGTAACCATCGGGCGACGCGGAATTAAGGTTGAAGAAGTAGTACGCGCACTGGATGCGGTTGGTTTAACGGAATATGTACAACAACTGCCTCAAGGATTAACTTCCCGAATGGTTGGCGGTGGTATGCGTGTGCCGGGAACAATTGCACGTAAAGTAATTATCGCTCGTGCTATTGTAGGTGAACCGCGTTTGTTGTTGTTGGATGATTTCCTGATGGGTGTAGAGACCAAACACAAACAGGATATCATGAAATATTTGTTGGGCAAGGAACACAAATGGACTGTTGTAGTGGTGTCGAACGATCCGTTGATCATGGCGGAGATGGGGCGTATTGTGTTGTTGAAAGACGGTCAAATCCATGCCGATGGTTCTATGGAAGAAATTAAAAAGTCAGTGGACTTTAACGAATTATTCTTTTCACGATGAAAACACAAAACGAATTTGAACACGGAGAACGTGTCTTAAGCAACCCGAAATTCAAATCGGCGGCCTTAGTACGTGACACCCGTTTCCCGAAAATGGTAGCTCGCTGGTGCGCAACTATCTTTGGAATTATTGTGTTGACCATGTTTCTGCCGTGGACTCAAAATATCCATTCGTACGGCAAGATGACCACGTACAAATTACAGGATCGTCCTCAGGAATTACAATCCATCATTGCCGGACGAATTGAAGAATGGAACGTGCAGGAAGGTCAGTTTGTGAAAAAAGGCGATACCATTGCGCGTCTTTCGGAAGTGAAAGAGAAATTCCTCGACACCAATTTATTGGCCCGAATGCAAGAGCAGATTAATGCGAAGAAGGAATCGCAAGGTTCTTACAGCAGTAAAGTCGTGGCGTTAAATACTCAAATTCGCGCATTGCAGGAAGGATTGCAGTTGAGTTTGCAAAAAGCCAACAACAAAATCAAGCAGGCACAGTATAAAGTAACCGCGGATAGTATCGATGTAATTGCCAGTATGACTGATTACGATATTGCCGTGGTGCAGTTGAAACGTGCCGATTCCATGTTTGTGAAAGGTTTAATTTCACTGACCGATCTAGAACGTCGTCGTTTGAAGGTTCAGGAGGCTAATGCGAAACGAATTTCGGCGGAAAATAAATTGTTGGCTTCACGTAATGAAGTGATTAACGCAAACATAGAGGTCAGTTCCATTGAAGCCGACTATATCGACAAAATTTCCAAGTCGGAATCGGATATGAACTCTGCACTTTCGTATTTGTATGAAACCGATGGAGAAGTAGCCAAGATGAACAACGAATACATGAATTTGCGCATTCGACAAGGCTTTTATTATGTCACTGCTCCGCAAGACGGATACGTAGTTCAAGCTAAAAAGCAAGGTGTGGGAGAGAACGTTGTAGAAGGTGAGGTTATTGCAACCATTATGCCTGCAAAGCCGAATCTTGCGGTAGAGCTGTACGTAGATCCTATGGACATTGTGTTGTTGGATAAAGGACGCAAAGTGCGTTTGCAATTTGACGGATGGCCGGCTTTGGTATTCTCGGGATGGCCGAATTATAGTTTTGGAACGTTTGGTGGTGTTGTAGCGGTAATCGATTATATCGATACGCAAGGGAAGTACAGAATATTGGTAATTCCCGATCCGGAAGACGAGCCGTGGCCGAAACAATTGCGTGTAGGTTCCGGCGTGTACGGATGGGCAATGCTGAAGAATGTTCCGATATGGTACGAATTGTGGCGTCAGATGAACGGCTTCCCACCTGATTATATGGGTGATTTGCGCGAAGAAGCGAAAGAAGATTATAAAAAAGCAAAAGATGCTACGAAGTAGTTTAATTATAATAATTGCACTTTTTAGTGCCGCAGTAACTGCGCAAACTACCTTGCGCAAGTCTTCGGATACGATTGTGCCCATGGCGCCAACCGACTACTTCAATATGGTGGTGCAGCGACATCCTGTGGTGCGACAAGCGCAGTTGTTAAGCGTTGCCGCCAAAGCGGAAATTCGTTTGGCGAAAGGGATGCTCGATCCGAAAGCTACCGTGAATTATAACGGTAAAACCTTTTCGGGTACGGATTATTATCAGCTTTGGGACAACACGCTTACCGTTCCAACATGGGTAGGTGTTGATGTGAAAGCCGGCTTAGAGCGCAATACGGGGCAATATGTCAATCCGGAAGTGGCCACACCTAACGGTGGTTTGTGGTACCTCGGTGTATCTGTTCCGTTGGGTCAAGGATTATTTATTGATGAACGACGCAATGCCATTAAACAGGCGCAGTTAATGCCTTCACTGGCGGAAGCGGAACGCGTAAGTATCATTAACAAAGTAGTATTGCAAGCTGCGAAAGATTATTGGGATTGGTATTTTCAATACAGCCGGTACGTACAACTCGAGGAAGGTTATCGTTTGGCTGCAGATCGTTTTCAGGCGGTAAAAGCTCGCGCGTTGCTGGGCGATTTGCCAACTATTGATACCGTAGAAGCATTGATTGCCGTTCAGGATCGTGATAATGCAAGACGACAAGCGTACGCGGATTATCAGGCTGCCATGTGGATGGCCGGTGTGCATTTGTGGAGAGATGATACAACACCTTATGAGTTAACGGAGTCTATCGTGCCGCAGTTGCCGGCTAATATCATTGCTCCGATTACCTTGGCGCAGGTCAGACAGTTGTCGGATTCCGCGCAATTGTACCATCCCGATCTTGTAAAGATCGATGTGAAGCAAGAGCAACTGCAAATTGAAGAACGTTATCAACGCGATAAGTTGAAACCGAAGTTGTATGCGAATTACAACATTCTGACGCGAACCGTTGCCGATTTTTCGGAAGCAGGTGATTATGATTATTTCAGTAATAATTATAAAATGGGCGTGTCCTTCAGTTATCCGTTGCTGTTGCGGGAAACACGAGGTAAAATTCGTTTGGTAGAAGTGAAGCAGGAACAACTGGTTTTGGAGCGTCAAAATCAGGAACGCTTTATTCGTGCTTCCATCGAAGGGAATTATCAGAACTGGATTGCGTTGGAAGAACAAATTAAAATTCAGGAACAACAGGTTGTAAATGCCCGATTGTTGCGTGATGCCGAACAGACGCGCTTTTTTGCAGGTGAAAGTTCGTTCTTCCTCGTGAATACGCGTGAAGTAGCGTTGATCAATGCGCAGATTAAGTTGGCGGAATTGTACGCCAAGTACGCGAAGGTAAAAGCCGAGTTGTACTGGAGCGCAGGGCAAATGCCGGTGCAATAAGTTGCGGATTAATTCGTAACTTACCGCTACTGTATGCAAGGCAAACCGGATAGCGATTTTTTCTACATGGTGTACGAAGTAGTGCGACTCATTCCTTACGGTCGTGTCACATCGTACGGTGCCATTGCCAATTATTTAGGAGCTAAAGGTTCTTCCCGCATGGTAGGCTGGGCCATGAATCATTCACATCATCATCATTCTCCTGTTCCTGCACATCGGGTGGTAAATCGTAACGGTTTGCTGACGGGTAAAGCACATTTCGCAACGCCTTCACTTATGCAGGAATTATTGGAGCAGGAAGGCATTACCGTTATCGAAGATAAAGTCCAGAATTTTAAAAATGTTTTTTGGGATCCTAACGAAGAATTAAAATTGTAGAGCACCACTTTTTGTTTTCGAGGCCACAAAGACAGCAAGACTCAAAGTGTCGCAAAGATTTCACGTAAAGTTTTAGTGTTCACTTTTGATTTTTACGCCCACTATCTTCACTTTGATTGAGCGGAGTGGAAAGCAATGTTTCCCATTACCTCACCACTTTTTATTTTCGAGGCCACAAAGACAGCAAGGCTCGAAGTGTCACAAAGATTTCACGTAAAGTTTTAGTGTTCACTTTTGATTTTTACGCTCACTATCTTCAATTTGATTGAGCGGAGTGGAAAGCAATGTTTCTAACCACCTCACTAATTCACTACCTCACCACCACACCAATTCACCAATACACTACCTCACCAGCACACTAATTTTTATACACATCCATTCTAAACCACGCAGCAAATTGTTGCGGCTCCCCGAAATAGCAATGATATTCTTCGTTCGCATATTTCCGCAGCTTCGTCTTTCCTAATCCTTCCGGACGTTCCAGCAACTGATACCGTTGTGCGCCCTGAAACTTCTTCAGCACCACCCACTTTTTATTTTGCTTCTCGAAAAACGTATAACTGATCGGATACACGACCTTATTGTTTTGCATCACCTTGGTGATATGAACACACATGCCGATGGTTTTCCCGCCAACTGTTGTTAAACTGATCGTGTCCGATTTCCCGTCCGTTTCCAACACCATATTCTTGCTGCCTTTAAACAACACCGAATCTTTCCCCACGATGATTTTATCCATCGTCAAATGAATCGTGTACGGGCGTTTCGTTACCACCTGAGTTTGTGCAACAACATA
>CALJIF010000124.1 GCA_937974275.1 uncultured Flavobacteriales bacterium | reverse complement strand
TCAAAATGAATGTGACAATCATTCAGTATACGCCGACTGTTTTCGAGCAGTTCCGGAAAAGGCAAACACAATTCCTGCAGTTGTTCGGGTGTGTACATCAATTCATCTTCCCGCGCTTGCTCGTTAACATCCAGCTTGCTGAGTAAGGTATTGTGATCAATCGCGCGCAACAAGCGGTGTGCGTTAAAATCTTTTTTGCACGAAAAAGTAACGGGCGCCAGCAACACCAATTTCGACAAGCGCTGCCGCCACGGAGAAAATTGTAATTGTACCAATTGATGCGGACGTATGCCGACGAATTCGTTCTCGCGCAATAACTGTGGCGTATCTGCTGTCCAGGGATAAATAATGTAGGCCTGATTCATTTCCGGTGCACGATTCGAAAAAGGCATTCCTGCATGTGCGTGTACGGAAAGATGTTCGTTGAGTTCCCGAAATCCTTCCGGGTTACGTGCTAAACCAATGTAACAGCAAGTAGCTCCGTTTCGAAAATCGATGCCTGCAACGGGCTCCAGTTGTTGCTCCCGCGCCATGCGAATAAAATCGATACACGCAGAAGTGGAATTAATATCCGTCAGCGCCACACGTTGATGTCCTTTTTGCCGTGCTTCATCCAGCAACTGTTGTACCGACAAGGTGCCGAACTTATAGCTGTAGTAGGTGTGACAGTTTAACAACATACGCTCGTAAATGAATGTGGAGATTAAAGACGACGATGTGCCGGAACCATATTCGGTTCACCGTTAAACGGATTCGAAAAATGACCGATGCCCGTTTTGTCCATGGCTACCGCACGTTGCACGGCATCTTGTCCGTACTTGTTGCGAATTTTATCCATGGCTTGATACAATCGTATCATTGCTTCGCTGTCATCGAACAAATCAATTTGATGACCGCCTTCTACTAAATGACTAAAACGCACACCTACCAAACGGCACAACACACGACGGTCGTAAAGTTTTTCGAAAAGATCAAGCGTTGTTTTAATCAGCAAATGGTCACAAGAAGTATATGCCACGCGTTCCTGACGTGTGCGTGTATCGAAGTCGGAATAGCGCACGGTTACCGTAACGCAGCCGGTTAATTTATTTCCCATGCGCAAATAGTAACACAGCTTTTCGGACATCGTCGTTAAAATTTCTTTCAGCCGTGTAACGTCAATCGTATCGCGTTCAAAGGTGAGCGAAGAAGAAATCGATTGGCGATCGTGAAACGGAATAACTTCGGAGTGATCGATGCCGTTGGCTTTTTTCCACAGCACGATGCCGTTTTTCCCGAGCACACGTTCTAAAATTTCCGGAGGCATTTCCTGCACGGTTTTAATGTGCTCAATGCCCATGCTGCGCAACATCTTGTAGGTTTGATCGCCAACGCCGGGAATTTTTTTTATGGACAAGGGAGCCAGAAAATTTTTCTCCGCACCTGCCGGAATTTCCTTGTGGTTGTTGGGTTTGGCTTCTCCGGTGGTAATTTTAGAAACCGTTTTGCTGGTGCTTAATCCGAACGAAAGCGGAAGTCCGGTTTGCTTTTTAATTTTTTCCCGCAGCTCTTGTGCCCATTTGTAACAACCAAAAAATCGATCCATGCCCGTTACGTCGATGTAAAATTCATCAATGGACGACTTCTCGAACAACGGTGCTTCTTCTTTAATAATTGAAGTAACGGCATCGCTGAATTTCGCATACGTGCCTCCGTTTCCGCGAATCACCACCGCGTGCGGACACAATTGTTTGGCTAGTTTCATGGGCATGGCCGAGTGAATGCCGTACTGTCGCGCTTCGTAGCTGCAACTGGCCACTACGCCACGATCGGAGGTGCCGCCAATAAGCACCGGTTTCCCTTCCAAACGCTTGTCCAATAAGCGCTCGCACGACACGAAAAAAGTGTCTAAGTCAATGTGTACGATAGAACGCCTGCTCATAAAATACCGGGTGTTGTGTGGTGTTGTAAAATTGACTAATTTTATGAGTCGTAAAAACTAATTATATTAGTTTGTGAATAACCTGTAATGCATTAAAAATCAGTCTTTAAGTATGAGCGGACGAATTATTTACCTCTCGAAAAACATTGCGCACCTGCGGAAGTTGCGTAAAATGACACAGGAAGACATGGCCGATGAGTTGGGCGTGAAGAAATCGCGTTTGGGCGCCTGGGAAGAAAATCGTGGTACGCCTGCGCCCGATTTACTGGTGCAATTGTCCGACTATTTTCGTTTGCCTATAGATATTTTGTTGCGCAACGATTTAACGCGCTCCGACCAATGGCCTACCGTTAAAGTGGGCGATCGCCGCTTGTTATTTCCCATGCAGGTGAACTCGTCCGGTCCTGATCCTATCGAGTACGTGTCGGCGAAAGCTTCTGCGGGTTATCTGAACGGTTATGCCGATCCGGAGTATGTGGGTGACTTGCCGGTGCTGCAGTTACCGTTTTTGCGTCACGGTAAGTTTCGTGCGTTTACCATTAAAGGCGATTCAATGTTGCCTTTACCTTCGGGCTCAACAGTAGTAGGGCGTTTTGTAGAACACCGCCGCGATATTGTTTTTGGTGAACGTTATGTGGTACTTACGCAGTCGGAAGGTGTGGTATTTAAGCGTTTGCATGCCGATAAAAATAAGCGTGTAGTGCAGTTGCATTCGGATAACACTACGTACGAACCATATTCCATAGCGTGGAGTGAAGTGTTGGAGTTGTGGCAATTTACGTGCGCCATCACTACCGATTTGGAAGTCCCGCAACCCGACGATGAAATCAAGCAGCTGTTGCAGCAGTTGGAAAAGAAGTTGAAGAAGTGAAACTTAAATAAACAGATTACTCTCATGAACATTCACCATCACATCGAAGGAAGCAAAGGCCGTTTTGTAGCCGAAGAAAACAATGCTGAAGCAGGTTTTATGACCTACTCTCAGGCCGGTGCGGATAAAATCATCATCGACCATACCGAAGTGAATCCGGCGTTTAACGGAAAAGGTGTAGGCAAACAATTGGTGATGGCCGCTGTGCACTACGCCAGAGAAAAGCAGCTTAAAATAATGCCCCTCTGTCCGTTCGCTAAAAGTGTATTCGATAAAACCCCGGAGATACGGGACGTGGAGTTTTAGAAGAATGCTGCAACTTATTTAGTTGTTATACGTATATTTGAAATAAAGATACGTGTAATGACTACCAAGCTAACGCTTACTTTAGAAGCAGAAATTATAGCAAGAGCCAAACGATATGCTAAAAAATCAGGGCGCAGCGTTTCTGATATTGTAGAGTCGTACCTGGCTGTGCTTACAGAGGAAGAAGAAGAAACGGAAAAGCTATCACCAAAGTTGAAGCGCTTAAAAGGTGCTATAAAATTACCGAAGGACTTTGATGAAGATGCAGCTTTGCTCGATGCCATTACTAAAAAGCACGGGTGATGAAATTATTTATCGATACGAACATCATCATCGACTTGCTAGGCAATCGTGAACCTTTCAGTAAGTTCGCGGTAACCATTTTTTCAGGCGCAGAACAGAAACGTTGGAAATTATACACCTCGTCACACGCCATAGCCACGGCTTATTACTTATTGAAACGCTATGGAACTGAACGGGAGTTGAGGCGAACCTTGTTAGCGCTTCTGGATCTGGTGGAAGTTATTGCTGTTGATGAAACCGTTATTCGACGAGGATTGCATGGTGCTCAACCTGATTTCGAAGACGCTGTGCAGGTGGAATGTGCACGTAAAATCAGAGGCGTGGATTACATTATTACCCGCAATGTTCGCGACTTTAAAAAAAGCCCAATTACCATAGCTGCACCCGATGCGTTCTGTTTGAAGTATGCATAACGACTTGCAAATAAAAAACGCCATCAACTTGATGGCGTTTTCTTTTATTAAAACTATTTCTTATCGCAACGTAATCGTGTACGTATTGTTGCCGATAGTTACGGTTGCGGTATTATCGCAGGTTCCGGTACCAAAATCAACAGTACGCATAGGGCGGTTGCCGGGAGTTAACTGAAACGTTCCTTGCACAAAGTGACGACGACATCCGAAGGCCATGTTACGAATTAACGGACTGGTAATATTTACCGTGAAATTTTCTCCGCTCGCAGAAGTTCCGCTTGCTGATCCGGTGATGGAGTACATGTCGTCATTCCACTGCATGGTGCTTTCGCCTTGTGTCCATTCGCGCTGACGGGAAGATGTCCATGTAATTGTACCTCCGTTAGAAGCCAGAATTACAGAGCCGTTTACGTTAATGCTGTACACCAAATTCCCGGCTGCATTGTGACCATTATTGGTTACGGTTTTAGTTCCTAAAATCTGGTTGTCGTTCACAAAATAATTGTCAAATGAAATGGTATGCGTACTTCCTGAATCGCGGTAAGCTCCGGAGTACTGCACGATTATTTTTCCGCGACGATTGCGTCCGTCATTTCCCGTACAATTGGTAGTGCCGAAATCAATGGTCAGCGTATCAACGTCTGAGCCGTTAATGGAATCGAAAGTAATCGTAGCACACTGACTTAAAATAGCGTTACTGTTCGGGTCGATGCGGTAGTTCGTTAAACTTCCCGTGCGTCCTGCTTCGTCGCTAATGTTCGTAACATCGGCAAACATAGCTTCTGCAAGCGCGTTATCGCCGGCTGCGTTGGTGTCGTTGTCTTCTTCATCGCGACGGCATCCGGTAAATACAGTTGCACTTAATGCGCTAATGACTAGAACTCGGGTTAAAAAGGAATTCGTTTTCATGTGAAGTTTCTTTTGGTTGTTTCTGAACGTAGGACGCGGGGATATGGGAATGGTTTAATCGTGAGTTATTTTTTTTCCGAAAGTAGTTCGGCGACTTCCTTTTTTAATTTGGGTAGATCATTAATGATGATAGCCCAAAGCACCTCTTTGGAAATGCTGTCATACCCATGTGCTACACGATTCCTGGTGTCAACGATCTTCCTTGAATCGGTAATTTTTATATCGGGCATTTTACTCAGAATTCGATTGGTTGCTTCGCCGATGATTTCTATGTTTCGTTCTACAGCGCGAACCGTTTTAATATCTTTTTCAAATACATCGTAAACGCGAGGATTGGGAATAAAGTACTCTATTTCGCGAATTGCCTCCCCAATATCATATAACCAACTTTTAACCTCATCTTCCATAGATCAAAACTTTGGTCTTTTCAATATTCTGTTTCACATATATGTTTCGTAAAGCTCGTTCTTCAAGGAGATCTACTTTTCTCTTGAACAATTCTTCTAATTTAAATTTCAATCCGAAGTAGTGTTCTGAATACGCTAAAGGGTCGGTATCTGCTATATCTACGATCAGATCAATATCACTTTCAGGACGAAAATCACCACGAGTGACCGAGCCGAACGCAAACAATGAAGTAACGTTGTGCTGTTGACACAAGTTTTTAATTGCGGCAAGATGTTGGACGAATACCTGCATACCACCAAGTTAAGAAAGTTATTTAATTGTAGGAAGTTCGAACCGTTTTGACGAAGCAGCTAAGAAATAGTCCTCTTGATCTCCGCGCATAATATTCCTGTGGCCACAGCGGCGTTGAGCGATTCAGCTCCGGAATTTTTATACGCCGGAATGCTGATGCGGTGCGTTAGTGCCGATTGTTGTTCTTCACGAATACCGTTGGCTTCATTGCCAATGACCAAAACACCTGCTGCGGGTAATTCTTGTGCGTAAACAGAATCACCGTGCATGTCTGCTCCGTAAATCAATAAATTTTTGCTTTTCGCATGATGCAAAAACGTAGGAAACGTAGCGTACGAAACCGCCACGCGTGTGATGGAACCCATTGCAGCTTGCACCACTTTCGGATTGTAAAGTTCTACGCAGTCGGCACTGCAAACAATTTGCGGAATGTCAAACCAATCGGCAATACGAATAATGGTGCCCAAATTGCCCGGATCGCGAATACCATCCAAAGCAAGTGTCCAGCTGTTTGCTCCTGACGCTGCATTCCAGGTTGTGTTGTTTTGCTTCACCACGGCCAATACTTCGGCAGGAGTTGATAAGCCCGAAATACGTTCCATTTCCGCACGGGTTACTGCAGTAGAAATTCCGGATGTGATGCCGCTGGGCGAATGTTCCCGCATCCACGATTCCTGAGCGTAAAGGTGTTCCACCTCCCAATCGGAGTGTAAAAATTCCATCACGGACTTATGGCCTTCCACCACAAATACGCCGTGTTCTTCCCTGAATTTCTTTTGTTGCAGGGAACGGATATAACTGATCGTGTTTTTTGACAGCATGAACTCGGCGCTTGGGTACTATATTTGCAGCAAACGTAATCTCAATCTTTCGCCCTTGCAAATCCGTTTTCATCATGCGGCAGTATTTCTACTTGTTTTCAGTGTACTACTGGGAGCTTGTCGAAGTACAAAACGTTTAGGAAAAAACGAGACGTTGCTGAAGAAGGTATACATCGTATGCGAGAATCCCGATATTGATAAATCGGAGATGTACGGTTACGTGAAGCAAAAGCCCAACCGTAAGTTGCTGGGATTGCATTGGCCGAAAAAAGGTTATTTGAAAAATGGCGCCGGATTCCCCCTGTATTTGCACATCTATAATTTGGTCAACCCGAAACGGGAGGCCAAACGCCTTGAACGTAAAAAGAGATTAGAAGCCGCAGGAAAGACCAAAAGAGCAAAGCGTAAAACCATCGGACAAATATTGACGAATATCGGTGAACCTCCGGTAGTATTGGATTCCACAAAAACGCAGCGCACCACATTTCAGTTGGAGCAATACCTCAACAACAAAGGTTATTTCCGATCAGAAGTAACCGATACGGTAATTTATCCCTTCTTTCACAAACGTCGTCATCGCAAAGCAAAAGTGGTGTATCGTGTTAAGCCTGCACAACCGTACATGATTCGTAAAGTGCAGTACACCATTAACGATACGAATATTGCTGCAATGATTTTTGAAGATTCCGCACAATCGATGATTCGTTCCGGTAAGCGTTACGATGTGGATGTATTCGAAGCGGAAAGACAGCGTATTACTACACGACTGCGTAATGAAGGATATTATAAATTTTCGCGTGACTACATCCGCTACTCCGTAGACTCCTCGTTGAATAGTCATCAACTTGATGTAGAGATCATCGTCGGTCGTCCTGTATATCGTATTAACGATAAAGAAGTTGTTGAGTATAATCATCCTCGTTACTCTATTCGAAATGTAACCGTGGTTACTATTTACGACGGACGTTTGCTGAAGAAAGATTCTATTCCTGTATATGACACGATCAACTACGGTGATGTATTTTTTCTGCGCGATCCGAAGTGGGAACCGGAATATCCGTATAAACCCGAAATGCTTTTTTCGCGCATATCATTTGCGGGTGGTATGTTGTATCGCGATATCGACCAGGATTCAACGTATCGCATGTTAAGCAACCTGAAATTGTTTCGTCAGGTGTTAATTGATGCACAGGATGCCCCGAACAATCAATTGGATATTGAAATAAAATTATTGCCGTATTCACGACAGTCGTTTTCGGTGCAAATGGAAGGTACCAACACCGGCTCTAACTTGGGTATCGGTGGCGCTTATCAGTTTTTGAATCGTAACGTGAATAAAGGTGGTGAGTTTTTTGAGGTTCGTCTGAAAGGTGGTACGGAAGCACAGCAACCGTTGACACAAGTGGATCAAACTGTGGGCGATCAGATCACGTTCAACACCATTGAGGCCGGTGCCGAGGTGAATTTTAATGTACCGCGTGCATTGTGGCCGTTTAATTTATTGCGATTACGGGGAACTGAAAATGCACGTACCGTTTTTGGTACATCAGCCAATTATCAACGACGACTGGATTACGATCGCGGACTGGGGAATTTATCTTCCGGTTTTACATACGGGCGTCGAACACGTAAATCGGGTTACAATCAGATCGGTATTTATCCGTTGCAGATCAATGTCGTGAAAGTCACGCCCAAAGCAGGTTTGGAACAATTGCTACTCAATCAGGATCCGTTGTTGCAATACCGTTTTACTGATCACCTCATTCAAAACTCACGTTTCACGTTTATTCGAAATTCGAAAAGTGGAAAGCGAAAAGATCATTTCGATTATTTTCAATTCACCTTCGAGGCATCCGGAACCGCGCTTCGAAAAGTTTTTGAATGGGCGGGTGCACAAGAAGATGATTTAGGTTCGTACCGCATCGCCGGAATTCCTTTTTCACAATATGTGCGCGTCACCACCGATTATCGTCACGTGTGGAATTTCAGCGAATATCAGAGTTTAGTCATTCGTATTAACCACGGCGTAGGTATGCCGCTCACCAATTTCCCGACCATGCCGTTGGAAAAAAGTTTCTTTGGCGGTGGTGCGAACGGCATACGTGCCTGGGAAGCCAGAAGCCTCGGCCCCGGCAGTTACAGCAACCCCGATGGATTGAATTACGCGCAGTTTGGTGATGTGCAGGCGGAGTATAACATTGAGTTGCGTTTTAAAATTACCAAAACGTTGAACGGAGCCATTTTCGCTGACGGTGGAAACATCTGGTTGTTCAAGGCCGATTCCACAAAGCCTTTGGGACATTTCGACTTTAAACGCTTTCTGGATGATTACGCTTTCGGACCCGGGGTTGGTTTGCGTTATGATCTCAGTTTTTTCATTCTTCGTTTCGATTGGGCGTTTCAGATACGCGATCCTGCCCAACCTTTCGGTCAACGTTGGTACGTTCCCGGGCGACGACCTCTGGCTAGTAATTTGAATTTCGGTATCGGTTATCCGTTCTAATAAATACTTGATAATCAGTAATATGAAAGCGGCTAACGCCACTTTAAAAAGGAGTGTACAACCACCTGAAAAAAATAGTAGCTTTGCTCCCCTGAATAATTAAAAATTAGCCGGCAATGTCAAGCGCAAAAATTCGCGAAATTCTTGGTAATCAAGCTGATTACCTCCTGAATCATACCAGTAAAACGATCTCTAAAGAGCAGTTGCACCTTCCCGGTCCTGATTTCGTAGATCGCATTTTCGGAATCTCCAACCGTACGCCTCAGGTTTTACGTAGCCTTCAGGCTATTTACGGCACAGGTCGTTTGGCTAATACGGGTTATGTTTCTATTCTTCCTGTAGATC
>CALJIF010000123.1 GCA_937974275.1 uncultured Flavobacteriales bacterium | reverse complement strand
ATGCCCAATGAGAACGACGTGCTATACGATCGCGTCACATTGAGGCTGGTACGAATACTGATATCATCAAATAACTGCTTCATGGGCTTTCAGGGGGTGTTCTTTTTTAATAACATCAGTGACAACTATTCCGGAAATCAGCGAAGGAGGAACTCCCGGCCCCGGAACAGTAAGCTGACCGGTATAATACAAATTAGAAAGCTTTTTGTTTTTGAGCGATGGTTTTAAAATGGCAGTTTGCATTAAAGTATTGGCCAAACCATATGCATTTCCTTTGTACGCATTGTAATCGCCAATAAAATCGGCATGGGCATAACTACGTTTGTAAATCACGTGGTCACGAATATTTTCGCAGGTATGTGCTTCCAACCGGTCCATCAATAAGTGGTAGTATTTCTCGCGAATTTCCTCGTTATCCTCCAGTCCCGGAGCCACGGGAATCAGAAGGAATAGGTTTTCACAGCCTTCCGGAGCAACCGCCGGATCACTTTTTGACGGGGCAGAAGCATAGAACAAGGGCTTTTCAGGCCATCTGGGATGATCATAAATTTCTTTGGCGTGGTCCTTAAACGACTCATCAAAAAATAAATTATGATGCAACAAATTCGGAACGCGTTTATTGATGCCTAGATAAAACAGCAACGACGAAGGGGCCATTTTTCGCTTGTTCCAATATTGTTCATCGTATCGGCGATAAGCTTTCGGCAATAAATGTTGCTCCACATGATGATAATCTGCACCGGCAACAACAATTTCCGCCTTAAGCAACTTGCCGTTCACCACAACACCTTGTACTTTGTTGTCGGCAACTTCAATACGCTCCACGTTTTGGTTGTACTGAATGGAAACACCCAACTCCTCGGCCAGCTGCACCATGCCTTCCACAATTTTATGCATTCCTCCATCCGGGTACCAGGTGCCTAACGCGATATCAGCATAGTTCATTAAACTATACAGAGCCGGCGTATTTTCAGGTTTTTCACCCAAAAACAAAACCGGAAATTCCATCAATTGAACAATTTTCGGATGTTTAAAGAACTTGCGCACATGAGAGGACATGTCGTTAAACACGTCCAGTTTCAGAGCGCCGGTTAACAACTTCCAATCTGCAAATTCGCCGAGAGAAAGCCCCGGTTTATACACCAATTCATTTATACCGACTTCATATTTGTATTGTGCCTCGTCCAGAAATTTCTTCAATTTGAGACTGCTTCCGGGTTCCAACTCTTCTAATTTTTTGCCCAATTCTGGAACAGATGCAGGAACATCAAGCACGTCGTTTTTTCCATATACCACACGGTATGAAGGATCCAACCTTTTCAGATCGTAGTAGTCACTTACTTTTTTACCGAAACGATTGAAAAACGATTCAAAAACCTCCGGCATCCAGTACCAACTGGGTCCCATGTCAAACAGGAAACCTTCCGCATGAAATTTTCTTGCACGCCCTCCGGGACCGCTGTTTTTTTCGACAACAGTCACACGGTAACCCGCTTTGGCGAGGTTACAGGCGGCAGAAAGTCCGGCAAAGCCGGAACCGATAACAATTACATGAGGCATAGAAGTAAAGGGCGGTTTTGGGCAACCCTGTTTCAAGAACAATCTATATTCCGAATTGTTCGCCCAATGTTCTATAAAGCTAAGAAATAGCAGGATTGATTTCCCTGAAAGTTATACACAAACCACTTTTGCAGAATTAGTACCTTCGCGCTTTAACCGCAATTTCTATGTCTGATTTATCTGCTATTTGGTCAGTTTCTCCTGTTGATGGTCGTTATGCCAAGCAAACCGCCGCACTTCGTGATTATTTCTCGGAAGGTGCACTCATCAAATATCGATTGCGCGTGGAAACAGAATATTTTATCGCCTTGTGCGAACTTCCGTTACCGCAGCTTAAAGTAGACAAATCAGTTTATACGAAGTTGCGCGAGCACTTGTACCTCAATTTTAAGCCAAAACATGCGGTACGCATAAAAGAAATTGAACAAACCACCAATCACGATGTGAAGGCAGTTGAATATCTCATGAAGGAGGTGTTTGATGAGCTGGGTTTAACATCGTCTAAAGAGTTTGTTCATTTTGGTTTAACGTCGCAGGATATCAATAATATGGCAACACCATTGCTGATCAAAGAAGCGCATGAAAATGTGGTGTTGCCTGCGATCGGGAACATTGTTACCGACTTGATTAATAAGTCGGAATCGTGGAAGTCTATTGCTATGTTGGCGCGCACTCACGGACAGCCGGCGTCTCCTACTCGTTTGGGTAAAGAAATCGAAGTATTTGTGGTGCGTATTCAGGAACAACTTCGTTTGTTGCACCAAATTCCTTTTGCTGCCAAGTTTGGTGGTGCAACGGGTAATTTTAACGCGCATCATGTTGCTTATCCTCAGTATGACTGGAATGCATTTGGTGATTCTTTTGTGGCATCATTAGGTTTGAAACGATCGCATCCGACTACTCAAATTGAACACTACGATCATCTGGCGGCATATTTCGATGGACTGAAAAGGATCAATACGATCTTGATTGATTTGTGTCGCGATTTCTGGACATATATCTCCATGAATTATTTCACACAGAAGTTGAAAGAAGGTGAAGTTGGCTCTTCTGCAATGCCGCACAAAGTAAATCCGATTGATTTCGAAAATGCAGAAGGTAATTTAGGTTTGGCGAACGCATTGCTCGAACACTTGTCTGCTAAATTGCCGATCTCTCGTTTACAGCGTGACTTAACGGATTCTACTGTACTAAGAAATGTTGGTGTTCCGGTTGCTCACATGATGATTGCTTTTAAATCTTTGGAAAAAGGTTTAAGCAAAGTGATAGTTAACGAAGATGCCATCGCTACAGATTTAGATAATAACTGGGCGGTTGTGGCGGAAGCAATTCAAACTATTTTACGTCGCGAAGGATATCCCAAACCTTATGAAGCATTGAAGGCTTTAACAAGAGGAAACGCGCACATCACACAACAATCATTAATAGAATTTATTGATACACTGAATGTGTCTGATGCTGTTAAGTCGGAATTGAAACATATTACCCCCGCCAACTACACGGGCATTTAAAAAGCAATTGATTAAAACACACAACTTCATAACACGCCGCGACACTGTGTTGCACGATGGAATACAAAGTCGTATTCGTTTGTTGGTGTTATTTGTATTGCTTGGTTGCGCAACCACTATTCATGCTCAGCAACAACCTTCTCATTTTTTCCTTGGGCAAAAGGAGTTTGAAGGTGTACAGATCTATGATGTAATTCAGGATAATCGTCTGAATTACTGGATTGCGACGGATCAGGGGCTGTATCGGTACGATTCGCATAAGTTTATAAAAAAACAATGTGCGGGTTCTACCAGTCCGTCATTGTTTGGTTTCGTTGCCAATTCCCTAGGCGATATTTTCGCATACAACCTGAATAATCAGATCATACGTATCAAAGATGATTCATGTGCTGTGTTTTATGAGTTGAAAGAACAAGAGCGAGCAGCGGATATTTATCTCTCTGTTTCCCCCGACGACGAGTTACTTGTTGTTACCAAAACATTATTGGTGTTTAATTCAGGTGGGCAACGCTTGCCCGTTGCACAGCCACGACGTGCGTATTACGGATTTCCTTTTGTGTTGCGTTCCGGACAAACAGTTTGTCACAAAATAGCTACTGACTCTGTTTTGGTATACGCAAATGGCAAATCAGGCTACAAAAGACTTCAAGTAAAAGGCGATTCCATATATGGGGTGTTGAAGTTTTTTAGGTTGGGGCAACAAGCCATGGCCATCAGCACAGAAAATAAACAGTTGTTCGAATTTGACGAAACAACGCTGACTCTGAAAGCGCTTCCCGGTACGGATATTTATGCGAAGCGAGAAGCCATGCGATTTTACAACGAAAATGACCAGTTGTGGATAGCTGATGTGATTTCCGGTGTTCGTGTTTTTACAAGTACAAAAATATTGACGCAGCCGTGGTACGGTAATTATTTGATAGCAGATGTATTTAAAGATGCGGAGGGCAATCTGTTGTTGAGCACGTTTCATCACGGTATCATTGTTATTCCCGATTTAAACGTGCCTGATGTATTGCCTATTCCCGGTGACAAGTCTATTGTTAGTGTTGCAGCAGATTCCTCATTAGGAATTCTACTTGGTACAGTAACGGGAGAATTGCTGGTTTATAACAATGGTTCGTACAGTACATTAAGTAATTCCGGATCGCGACCTATGCATGCGCTCTTCAATTTTCCGGATTCGCGATATGTGTTTTTTGACGATGGAGCCGTTAAGGTTTTGGATAAAGCAACGCGTCAAATTCAAATTGTTTCGCGAAGTTCATTGAAAGATGTGGTTAAGATCAACGATACGTTGTTCTATTTCGCGATGAACACCGGATTAGTTCGCCTGAATATAAAGCATGACGGAACTTTTCAATTGTTCGCACTTCCTGATGTACGGATGCGTAGTTACGCGGTGACATATTCTCCAACAAGTAAAATGGTTTACGTTGCTACTTCGGGTGGTGTTCAACAAGTGGATTTAAATAATAATGTTACTCCATTATTGAAGAACAATTCACCTGCATTCGCAAACGACCTGTGTTGGTCGAATGGTTTGTTGTATCTGGCAGTAAATGGCGGCGTTGAAAAGTGGAAAGAGAGTAGTTATGTAGGATTGCTCCAACCTAAAACGGTTATAGGTGCTGCTGATTTTCTGAAGATTGACGTGGTCGATGAAAAAATATATGCCATCACTACAGGAGGTTTTCTTATACTGCAAAAAGATGGAGCGGTAGCCCTGCAACTCAATACTGCTTACGGTTTTTCTACAAATAGGTTATATGATTTCGAAGTGCGCAGCGATGATTTTATCATTGGTCACTCTAAAGGTGTTCAGCTTTTTGACAATGATTTGATAAATACTTCTGTTAAACCACCGGCTCTTGCAGTTGCTGAGATTTTTGTAAACGACAGTCCGTTCGTGTATGTGACCGGTGTTGAATTACAAAGCGATCAGCGAAAGTTGACATTTGTCTTGTCGGTGCCAACTTTAAAATACAAAGAAAGTATACGTTATCATTTTCGATTGATAGGTTATTCCGATAAATGGACCGTTACCGGTTATGACGATCACGTGATTGTGTATAACGCGCTTGCACCGGGCGATTACACCTTTATAGTTAAAGCAGAAAATGCAGGAGTATTTAGTAAGGAGATTGTTTATCAGTTTTCAATTGCAGCGCCATTTTATTCGCGATGGTGGTTTACAGCATTAGTAATTGCGGCGATTGTTGCAGTATTGGTCGTGTTGTTTTTGTTGCGATTGAAAGCGCAAAGTAAAAAAGCAAAACTGGAAAATGAACTTCATGCTTCGCGACTCACGGCGATACAGTCGCAAATGAATCCGCATTTTATTTTCAATTCACTTAATTCGATTCAAGATTTAGTGTTGAAGGGTGATATTGATAATTCGTATTCATTTATCACCAAGTTTTCAAATTTGGTACGACGCACCCTGAATTATTCGGACAAAGATTTTATTGAATTCGAGCAGGAAATTAAATTACTGGAATTGTATCTGTCGTTAGAAAAGTTGCGGTTTAAGGAGGAACTAGCGTATGCTATTGATACCAACGAAATAGAAGATATCCTGATACCGCCGATGTTGATTCAGCCATTTATTGAAAATGCGCTCATACACGGATTGTTGCATAAAGAAGGCGCAAAACAGTTGAAAATTACTTTTGAACTGAATGATCATCTGGTTTGCACGGTAGAGGATAACGGTGTTGGACGTGAGCGTGCTCGTGAAATTCTGAATCGTCAGCGGGCCGATCATGAATCGTTTGCAGGCAACGCAATTAAAAGCCGTTTTTCAATTTTGAGTCGGATGTACGGTGGTGAATTGGGCTATCGCTATGAAGACATTAACGACACTTCGGATTCCGGAACTCGGGTGATCATAACACTGCCGGTTAAACGGAAATTCTAACCATTGCTAAATGAAAATGGCGGATCGTAAATTTTGGAATCATTATAACGGCAGTACCTTTAATATTGTAGCATGACATTAAAGGCCATTATCGTTGACGATGAAGAGAGTGCGCGTGACGTGCTTGAAAATCTGCTGGTGCGATTTTGCCCTGAAGTTACTATTGTAGGCAAGTACAATGGTTTGAAGGCTGCTGTTGATGGCAGTGGTCTCGTGAATCCGGACTTAGCTTTTCTTGATATTGAAATGCCCAA
>CALJIF010000122.1 GCA_937974275.1 uncultured Flavobacteriales bacterium | reverse complement strand
TTGTTGCTGTTTACCTCGGGAGTATTTCTGATAATTAATTTGGCCATCGGTATCGGCATGCTGAGCGGTGTGTACAGTATATAATACTTCTTTATTGATGTGCTTGATCTTCCGGGATCATTGAGTCATTTGTTAGTTCGTTTCTGGACACCGATAACATACATGTTCGTGCATTATGGATTTTTTCATTTGCTGAGTAACATGTTGTGGCTGTTTTTTATCGGTCGTATGTTTTCCGATTTGCTGGGTGGTGCGCGTTTAACGGGCTTGTATGTACTGGGAGGATTAACAGGCGCAGCACTTTTTGTGCTTGTTGCACAACTCTTGCCCGGGTATGAAAATGCTGAGCTAAAAGGAGCTTCCGGCAGTGTGATGGCCGTGGTAATTGGAATGGCGGCGTATCGTCCGGATGCAACAGTTTTTCCATTCGGTATAGAAATGCGATTAAAATGGTTAGCGCTGATTGCATTTGTGCTAACCACGTTACTCGATTTACCAATGAATCTTGGCGGTAAAGCAGCGCATTTGGGTGGTGCTTTAATTGGTTTGTGGTACGGTTGGCAGCTGCGTACAAAAGGAAATGTTCTGGAAGGTTGGTCGAAGTTGTTTGTTTTTCCGAAAACCAAATTGCGCGTAGAACATCGTGCGGGCAAACGAGTACCAAATCCTAAAGATCCTCAACAAATTCGTAGAAAAATTGATGAAATACTGGACAAAATTTCGCGTTCGGGTTATGACAGTTTAAGCAAAGAGGAAAAGGAATATCTCAAGGCTAATCATGATAAATTCTAAATGCCCGAATCAGTCAACATAGAACCCGTTCCATCGCGACGATCCATGAGTTGGATCAGTAAAGTGATTTGGGTGTTCAATTGGTTTGCAATTGGGGGATTACTATTAGCTATTCTCGCGCCTTTCGTCAATCCTGCTGTATTTTGGCCACTTGCCTTTTGGGGGTTGCTCTTTCCTGTTTTTCTTTTATTCAACGGCGTCTTTCTATTGTATTGGTGGTGGAGAAAAAGAAGACAAGGCTGGTTTACGCTTATCGCAATTTTAATCAGTATACCGTATTGGGGCGATTATCTCCAGCCGGGATTTCATCATAATGCCGAACCTCCAACCAAAGGAATAAATGTTGTTTCGTACAATGTCAAGTTGTTTGATCTGTATAATTGGTCCAACAATACACAATCCAAGTCCATCATGTTTAATCAGTTGAACTCATTGATGCCTGAAGTTTTGTGTGTGCAAGAATTTTATACAGAAGATGCCGGAGCCAATCGTAATCTCGATTCATTAAAAAATCTCCTTGTTCTGCCGTATGTACATGCCGAATACACCATCACACTGCGTAAAGACGATCATTGGGGAATTGCGACCTTTTCACGTTACCCGATAGTTAATCAAGGGCGCATTCAATTCAACAATCGTACGAATAACATTTGTATTTATACCGATATCACGGTTGGTACTGATACCATTCGAGTTTACAACATGCATTTACAATCGGTAAGTTTGGGATATGCCGATTTGAACTTTCTTAAAAATCCGGAGCAAAACAAAGATGATGTTGCAGCATCCAAAAATATTCTGAGACGCATGAAAGCCGCATATATCAAGCGCAGCGGTCAGGCGAATGCAATTGCCAAACACATTGCGGAATGCCGATACCCGGTAATTGTTTGCGGCGATTTTAACGACACTCCAAATTCATACGCTTACAGAACTATTAAAGGAAATATGAACGACGCGTTCATTGAAAGTGGTAAAGGATTTGGGCAAACTTTCATTAACGACTGGCCGGCTCCGCGCATTGACTACATTCTATTCAGTAATCGTTTCAGCTCGTATCAATTTAAGATTCACGAAGAGATGAACATTTCGGATCACTATCCGATCAGCACCAAACTTGTGCTACATCCTGTAGAAGTCGATCATTAATTGCCTGTTATCGGCTGAATAATGGCAGGACGTTGTGTGATTTCGTGATAACATAATATTTCTCCTTCACAGAAATAATGCGCCACGAGACTTTTTCTCGTTGCATCAGGATTTGTTACCGGTTCTCCTCCATGCAGCAAATTCGCATGCCAAATCAGCACATCACCTTTACGCGCTAAGAACACTTTTTTCTGCAATTGTCGCTCTTCCACAACTGCCGCTATTTTCTTTTCGTAATTGCCGTATAAATCATCACCTACGACCAACGAATTTGAACTGTGGTCGAAATCTTCTCCCATCACATAAGGTAAACGATGACTACCGGGATAGTAATGTAATGGTCCCGAATCCGCCTGAATATCTTCCAATGCGATCCAAATGGCTATCAAATAACCATGCGGCTCTGTGGACATGTGTATAAAATCAGAGTGCGTTTTTTGACGACTGCCTTTTAAGAAACTGATGGACTGAAACGGAACAACTTTCTTTCCCAGTAAAGTGCTCAGCACATCGCGCAATTTCGAATCCGTAATACATGCACGTGCAGTGTTCGATTTCCGCCAGATATTCATTACACGAGAATTGGTGTAATCAAAATCTACGGCGTGAGTAGCAATTAAATCCTGCGTTTCACGATTCACTTGATCCACCGTGGAATCAGAGAAGAACTTGGGTAATATCAAATATCCGTTATCAATCCAATGTTCCAGATCCTCTTTACTTAACGGCGTTGGTAATTCTCCAATTGTCGAAAGGCGATTTCGCGCGTCAGGACGATCCGCCCAAGGAACTTCACTGCTGTGTTTACGAATATCTTTGTGCGAAACAGAGCTGAATACACCTTTCCGAATTTCAAATCGTTCGTACAAAGACTTGTTCTTTTGCAAACTACCGGCATGCAACACATTGTGCACATAATGCAATAAGCGCATTCTGCGCAAATAACTCCAGTATGATTTAAGTCGGGACACATCCAAAGGTAAGGTTTATCTCGTTTTTCCACATTTTATCACCGTACGGAAATCGGGATAATGAAACTGTTAAATTTGACCATTAACAATTGTAAAAGCACATGAAAAATATTACAGTCATTGGATCAGGAACAATGGGCAACGGAATTGCTCACGTATTTGCGCAAACAGGTTATGATGTGACCTTGGTAGATATTTCCAAAGAGGCATTAGATCGTGGATTGAAAACCATTGCAAAAAATCTGGATCGTCAGGTAG
>CALJIF010000121.1 GCA_937974275.1 uncultured Flavobacteriales bacterium | reverse complement strand
CCTTCCACTTTGAATTTCGGCCCGAGAATGGTACTGATTGCGGCGATCACATCATCCGGTTTTGCATTGGGCGCTAAACCAATTTCTGCGGAACTGCTTTCTTTGGTGTACGCCATTAACTCCCGCACTTTTTCAATCGGCATGATGACGTACTTGCCGTCAAAATCGCTGCTTACGGCGTAAATGCCCGTGACTAAAGCCAAATCTTTATTGAACGGTTCTTCATCGAGGTTATTCAAATCAACAGCCAGATTCCGATCGCGTTTAGGAACATAAATATGCAGCGGCGAAAGCGCATTGAGTTGCAGCTTGGCTCCAATTTCCATTCCTACAATAGCGCCGGTTCTTCCGTGTGGTTTCAATTCAAAATTGCCATCACGAACAACAGTGTCGAATCCGTTATTTTTTGCGTAATCATCGCCTACACCGCGCAGGGTCACAATCATCTGACGATCGGCATTTTCCGTTAATCCGTTTTCATCCAGAATTTCCGTGTAATACGCAACGCCCGGAATCTTCTTGATTTGCGCTACTTGCAACGAATCGGAAATAAACGTTTTACCCGCTGCAGGGGTAATGCGAACATCGGCATGGAAAGAATTGTACAGCGACTCGACCAAATTGGATAATCCATTCATGGCCGACATGATAATGATCAACGCTGCTGTAACGACAGTAACGCACACCACAGAAATTGTGGTGACAATGTTAATGGCATTGTGCGATTTTTTCGAAAACAGGTATCGACGCGCTATGAAAAAGATGCTGTTCATGCGGTCCCGATGAAATTATTTCCAGGCTTTAACAATCAAACCTGTTCCTGTTGCATGCTTACTTGAAACGTCCATCCAGTTCAGCAAATACGCGAACGGATAAGTGATCAGGAAATACAACGGCAACAGAATCAGGAAAATTTTAGAAGCACCTACCATCTGAATCGGCCACTTCATGGAAAGTCTCCATGAAATTTTTCCGGGAGTTCCGTAAGAGTATAACGCTTCCACTTTGCTGAAGCCGGCCTTTTTCATTTTGTCTTCAATTTCCTTGATGTTGTAGCCATCACGAACGTGTTCTTCAATGAATGAACTCTCGCCATCGTCGTGTACATCGGAACCGCCCTGATCGGATGGAGTAGAAACCAGCAACATACCGCCCGGCTTTAACGACTTGCAAATGTTTTCGAACACGGCAACGTCTTCCAGAATGTGTTCCATCACATCTACAGACAAAGCCATATCGAAGCGTTCCGGCATATCAAACTTCGTAAGATCCGCTACTTCGAATTTTACATTCGTACGACCTACTTGTTGGAAAAACTTGTTGCAGTCTTCTACTTGTTCTTGTTTCACATCAACGGCAAGAATTTCCCATTTCGGATTCATTCCTGCGAGGTAATAACTGTGCTGTCCGTAGCCCGAACCTGCATCCAGAATTTTGATGTCATCACCTTTGCCTTTGCGCCATAATTTTAATTCGCGGTGAACGTGCCACGCGCGCAGCAACAACAAGTCGAGCAATGCGTAAAATAATTTACGCATGAAAGGTGAAGTATTAAAAACGGAGCCCAGGGTTCGTTTAATGGGATCGTAATGCATAGTCGTTATTTCTTTTTCAGGAGTTCTTCAATTCGTTCGGCGTAGTCCAGCGAGTCATCGATAAAAAACATCAACTCCGGAATAACGCGCACCTGTTTGCGAATACGTTGCCCCAGATTGTGACGCAACTCAACAGTGTGTTCTTTAATTTTCTCAAGGACTTCTTTTTTGTCCTTCACAGGAAATAAGCTGACATAAACTTTGGCAACACCTAAATCCGGGCTTACCCGAACCATTGTTACCGTTATCATGATATTTCCGAAAGTGCCACGCATATCAAACTGGAAAATGTCTGCCATTTCCTTTTGAATTAAGCGTGCAAATTTCAGCTGACGCGTACTTTCCATAGCGTGCAAAGGTAGGCATTTAACGCTAACTAATTTGACCCCGTGTTGCAGGCATTCCACTACCTTTGCACTATGGTTTATGTCAAATCTCTGCACGTAATTTTTATGGTAAGTTGGTTTGCCGCATTGTTCTATATGCCGCGATTGCTGATTTATCATGTAGAAGCTCAGGATAAAGAACAACAGGAGCGCGATATTCTTTCCGCACAATTCAAAATCATGCAGAAACGTTTGTGGTATGCTATTTCCTGGCCGGCTATGATTTTAACGTGGATTTTCGGATTGTGGATCACTTGGTATCGCCCCGATTTATACGCGCAAGCCTGGTTTATTCTCAAGTTGTGTTTTGCAATCGGATTAACGCTTTACCACTTAAAAACTCATCAATTGTTCCAACAACATCAACGCGATGTGTTGAAATGGACGTCGTTTCGTTTACGCCTGTGGAATGAAGTAGCGACAATCTTCTTGTTCGTGATCGTGTTTTTAGTAATTCCGAAAAGCAACGATACGTGGGTTTGGGTTACGTTAAGTACCATTGTATTGGGCATTGCGTTGTTTGCAGCTGTGTCTATTTATCGCAAGAATCGCGCGCAGGAAGAGCAAAAGCAGCGGAACCATCCTGATGTAAATTCATAATCATTTCAGATAGGGGTAATCTTTTCGCAATATGAGCACTGTACGTTTGCTCATTATGAACGAACTCCACCCGCGCAGAATATTAATCATCGACGACGAACCCGATATCCGCGAATTCATTGGATATAACCTCATGCGTAAAGGTTACGAAGTGTTCACGGCTACAGACGGTCAGTCGGGGCTGGATGTGGCGTTGCAATGCCGCCCGCACCTGATTATTCTGGATATTTTGATGCCGGTGATGAACGGTTACGAAACCTGCCGTCAATTGCGTGCAAAAGCGGAGTTTGATCAAACACGCATTCTGTTTCTTTCGGCGTTGAATGAGTCGTACGCAAAAGATTTAGGCATACAACTGGAAGCCGACGGTTATATCAACAAACCGATTCGTTTGGAGTTGTTGTTGCGAAGAGTAGATGATTGGGTGAAGCGGGCCGGATAATCAGCGCTTCATTAACCACGCTTCAGGAACTGTTCCGCGAACCGCGAATAACAAGTCTTCCGCAGCTTTGCGTTCTGAGAATGTTCCCAAACTGATGTAGGTCATGCCGCCTTTGATGGCATTCAGCTTCGAAGGTTTTAATCCTTTGGCGCTCAATTCACGGTAATAATTATCCGCATTCTCCGGCATACGGAAGCATCCGGCGATGATGTAAAAACGATCGCGTTCTAAATTTCCGGTTTGATTTGCCGCTAAATGCTGCGTTGCGGCAACGCTCGTAGAATCTGCAGGCATTTTATACACGTTCACGTGCAATCGCGGACCTGTTTCCAATAATTGCAAATCGGCATTACCTGCAGCGTCGAATTTTAAATCTTCACGTGCGGTGTCGGCGTTCATTTGGGCCACATAATTCACAGGCGAATATTTGCCCGGCTCTTGTTTGAAGAAGCCCAATCCTGCAATGCCCTGACCGTTATCCTGAATTTGCAAACCCACCCACGTTAACGCGATTAAAATCGGTAGTGCGATGGCGGCAGTAACGTACACTGCTTTTGAACGACGTACGCGCGGTGCAACAACTTCTTCCGGCGGTGTTGTGATCTTGCGATCTTCGCGAACAACAGGTTTCGGCTCGGTTTTCGGAGTCTCACGCAATATCGGCATGGTCTGGAACGCAGCAAGACCAAAGGATTCCATTAAGAAATTCACTCCCGGATCGGATTCAAAACAAATGTTCTTCTCCGGATCCAACCACATGCTGCCCAAATTCAACAGCTCTACTTTTTTACCTTCCTGCAGTTGATTTTGCAAGGATTCCGTAAACGCTTTTACTGTTGTTTGTGCATCATCGAACGTGATGCTCATCGCAACCGCAATGGCATTCACCAACAAACCATCATTCTGTTGCAGGTGTTTGTTAAATACAATCTGCTTGGAAGGCGGCAAAAACGTGTGTTGTACGGGATGAATTTTTGCAGAGGCGTAAGTGGAAACAAATCCACCCAAACCGGGAACAATAACACAATCGTGCCGGAACAATAAGTCGGCGATGTAATGCGCTATGTTAACAGGAGCTACCATTCGAGCCTCAAATTTAGCCATTTTCAGGCATTTTGGACGGGAGAAATGCAGCTATTCCGTAATTGATTCGGCGCGAACTAATTGCATTATCGTTTCAGCATAAAATAGCCTTTCAACAGCTGCCCGTTGCTGATGTTCAGCACGTAATAATAGGTGCCTTCGCTAAGATTGTCTCCGGTCCAGTTGTTAGCATAACCGTTTTGCGCGTAAATCACATTTCCCCAGCGGTTGTAAACATTCAACTGATTGTCGGGATAAAATTCCAGGTATTGAAACACCAGCGCATCGTTAATGCCGTCACCGTTCGGGGTGAAAATATTGGGAGCATTCACTTCTGCAGGAATGATTTCTACAACGTTGCACACCGTATCCGAACAACCGTTGGCCGTATTCACGAACAAGCACACGTTATAGTTTCCGGGCGCAGTATAAATGTGAGAAGGATTTGCGGTCATCGCCGTGTCACCATCGCCCAAATCCCACAACCACGTGGTAATCGTGCCACCATTCGCCAGACTGCCATCGGTAAAGTTTACGGGCTGACTCACGATGCCCGGTTGAGGAGCAACCGTAAAATCCGCGAAAGGCATGGGGTCCGTGTTGACAGTGATGTTGATCGTATCGGATGCGCAACCGTTCACTACGGAATACGCCGAGAAGTAGGTTTGAACAGGCGCATTGCCCGTGTTGAAGACTGTATCCGTAAATGTGCCCGTTCCGGTGCCGGTAGCGCCATACCAGGAAATGGTCGTGTTGGGTAAGCAAGACGTGAGCGTGATGGTAAACGGTTCGCCCGTGCATGTGGTGGTTTGTGAAGGTGATGCAGTAACAATCGGAACAGGTTTTAACCACAACGTATCCGCTTGTAAACCTGAAACGACGTTGCCGCAAGCATCGGTAATGGTGGGCGGTGGCACGACGATGAATGGTGTCGTATCGCAATACAAAGGACAATTCGGAATAGTGAGTGTGAGTTGTCTGTTGGTGTTGCCATAGCTGCATGCCGCCGGTGTTCCGCCTGTGGAGCTGCCTTGCATCCATGGATGTGTGAACGTGTATGGAGGAACGCCGTAACGCGCCTGCGCTGTTCCGATTACCGTGCATACATCTCTGCATATCGGCGTGTTGGGAATGGACCATTCATTGCCGAATGTTTCCACCGTGCGCCCTTCCACGTATGCAGAGAACGGCCATTGTGTGGTAGGATTGTAATAAATGTGCGTGGAGTTGCAGCCGGTATTCGGAATGGTGCGACCTAAGTGCATGCGCAGATAAAACGTACGCGTGGTGCAGGCTTGCGGGAAGCAACACAACAACGGACTGCGTAAATTAAATGCTTGCAGATAAGCTGTGCCCGGTGTGTTTCCTGCAGGAGGCTGTACCGTGAACGATTGTGAAATATTACACGTCGTGCTGAATTGCATCGCGCCATCCGCCATTACTGCTGTAGTAAAAGGATCGGCGTAAAAACTGGACGTTACAAAAAATCCGGTGACGGAAATTTGTGCGGGTAACGTTACAGCAATACTGTCGATGTTGTATTGCGGAATTACACACGAGGGCATCACACCGCCCGTCCACAAAGCAGTTGGACCTGTTACCAACGGATCAATTACAACAGGGTAGGAGCGGGACGCATCTTGTAACCACGATTTCGGTACCAGTGTTTTCAATAGATAACGATTCCCGTTTTTTAACGGAACTAACTGATAACCTCCGAGAATCCAGTTGTTGTTGGCGTCTAAAATAATCGGTGCGGAGATGCGACCGATTTCCAATCCTTCAGCATTCGTAATGATGACATCGGCACTCGTGTACCCGAAATGTTCTTTACGACGTGTGTTGTCCAGCTCCACGCGCGAATTTGCGGGCACTTCAAATTCTTCTTCAATCACCAAATAATTGGAAGTGATGGCAGGTTGTTGTTCGAGTATGTAATGATACTTCGTTGCATTTTCCCGCAATTCAAATTCTTTGCTGATGCCCGCAATGCCAGTTGGTGACGAGAATTTCCCTTGTTCGTTACGTTCTAAGTTAAGCGTACATGGAATAGTATTGATGCGCACGTGTTGCCCAAAACTCAACGCTTCTTTTTTGCCCGATGCTAAGGTGATGACGCCGGTAGTGCTCAATGCCACCGGATACGGCTGATTCGGCATGACCACTTCATTACCACGCGTGATGATTGCATCATCGATGTGCAAGAGTTGTCCCGATTCGTTGTAGTAGTTCAGCGGTTTTTTACTCGACTCAATAATGATTCTCCCGTCCGGAGTTCTGTACGTGCTGGAATACACACTGCGTTGCGTAGGATCTTCCCTCCACGTTTTTTTCGATGCCAGAAAATCTTTGCTGTAGGACGTATCGGATAGTTGAAACGCAGGTTGCACGAGTTCGGTGGGCACGTGTTGCGCAAAACTTGGAATACCGAAAATCAGAAAAATGCCCGTGATGATTCGGGTGGTGATGGCGTAACGGTGTTGCATGGGGAAGGCAATTGGTTGCCCCAATATACCGAAAAAATGCGCTTAAATCAACCCTGCTTTGCGCAGCTTGTCCACGTCTTCCGGCGCGTCAATCGATATGGTTTCCAGTTCTGTTAGCGCGGTACGAATAGCATAACCATTTTCTCTCCAACGCAATTGCTCCAACGATTCCGCTACTTCCAGCACTCCGGGAGCCAATTGTGTAAGTTTCGGCAACACATCAGCACGATAACCGTATATGCCGATGTGTTTATACAACTTCACTTTTTGCGGCCATTCCGAAAGCTCTGCTGCATCGCGCACAAACGGAATAGGAGAACGACTGAAATAAATGCCGTTTTTTTTCGTGTCGATCACCACTTTGATGATGTTCGGATTGGATAAATCCGCAGCATCGTGCAGAGGTTTAATCAACGTGCCGATTTCCACGGAATCATCTTCAAACAACTTGGCGAGCAAATCAATTTGTTCCGGTTGAATAAACGGCTCATCACCTTGAATATTGATGACTGCATCAACGTGTTGCGTTGTTTTGGACAGAACTTCCGCACAACGATCGGTGCCGCTGCGGTGCTCGCTCGACGTCATTACCGCCTTACCTCCAAATCCGACTACATGATCGAAGATGCGTTGATCATCCGTTGCCACCACTACTTGCGCCAGCAAAGAAGCTTTGCACGCCTGTTCGTACACGCGTTGAATCATGCTTTTGCCGTTGAGGTCAATGAGCGGTTTTCCCGGGAATCGGGAGGAAGCGTATCGTGCGGGTATGATGCCTAGTGTTTTCATGCGATCGGTTTGAAATCTTCTGCGCAGCAGAAGATTTCAAAACTAATGATTACGGTTGGGATTGTGGTGGTGGAGAAACTTTAATTGTAATTGCACCGCATCCTCACAGTTATGAACTCGATGTTTTATCGAGGTGTCGTTTAACTACATCGGCTACAGTTTCTTTATTGATGTTTTTATTATCGCAATACTTACTTCGCAACCAATCTTCCAATGTTTTACTTCCCTTGCTTGCATTGCCTGAGCCACAGTATAATGCAATATTTTCGGGCCCGTTAATTCTGATGTCGTTGATGATGTGTTCCCAAGTTCTCCTATTTTTTCTGCTAGGATCAGAATTTGTAAACGTTATTCCACAATAGACGCAGTTGGCGTCTCGATCGAGAACCACCAATTCAACTTCTTTCGGTATGCTCCAGCGATTGGCCATTAACAGACTTACTTCTCGTTTAACTCAAAATCTTTGAGTGTTTTTCCGGCTTTATTTTTCCATTCTGTAAGACCATTAGCATTGCGCCCAAGAATCATCACGGCTGCCGTAGAAGGACTACTAAAAATGTAGTCGTCTGAAAATTCGTAATAATCTCCCTTGTCAACAATTACACCTTGGTCAATTAGTTTCTGTCTGTAAGTAACAAAATTCGGAGTCATTGAAGTAACAATGGTAGCAGAGGCTTTAGAGTTTTTAAATACTACAAAACCGTCTGAAGTTGGTTCGCCTTGTCCATCAGCCCCACGCGGACCTTTAATGAAAAAGAGTTCTTGAGTTTGTTTGGGTTTAAATTCTCTTTTCTCTTCAAAAACTTTATGCCCGAGTGTATTGACTAGCATTTTGATGTACTCAATAAACTCTTCCATTTCGGCTCTGTCAGATTCTGAAATAGAAGATTGAGTA
>CALJIF010000120.1 GCA_937974275.1 uncultured Flavobacteriales bacterium | reverse complement strand
CACCGATTACGGAATTACAAATGATGTGATCGGCGATACGTGCCAACTCCATAATTACAACGCGCATGTACTGCACGTTCTTCGGAATTTCGGCATTAATTAATTTCTCCACCGTCATGTGCCAACCCATGTTGTTTATGGGTGATGAGCAGTAATTGAGACGGTCGGTGATAGGAGTAATTTGATTGAAAGGACGACGTTCAGCAAGCTTTTCGAAAGCGCGGTGAATGTATCCGATGGTTGGTTCGGCATCTACGATAATTTCTCCGTCCATTTTAAGTACGTTCTGAAAAATACCGTGTGTTGCCGGGTGCGTTGGTCCGAGGTTGAGGGTGGTATAAACCTTCTCCTTCGGCGCAGCTGTATCGTTATTCAAATGTTCGTTCATGTCAATTTCTTGCGATCGGTTTAACGTCCAAACATGGAATCATTTTTATCATCACGCGTTGGATCTTCCAGCGGGAAATCTTTGCGAAGCGGGAAGAAGGTAATGTCTTCCATATTTAAAATACGCTTCAGGTTCGGATGACCTTTAAACGTAATTCCGAAAAAGTCGAATGCTTCACGTTCCATCCAATTAGCGCCCGCCCACAAAGGAATCATGGTAGGAAGTTCCATTGCTGATGCCGGGAAGAATGTTTTGATGCGGATGCGTGTGTTCTTCGGCAAATTGTGAAGTTGATACATCATGCCGAATTCCTTTGCAGCATTATCCGGATAATGCAAGCCACACATCGTGGTCAGGAATTCAAACGAAAGCTCAGGATCTGTTTTCAAAAACTCGAGTACCTGATAGATGTTCGCCTTGTTGACTTCAATAACCGGGAAGTCATATTGAATTTCGGTATGCAGCACAACTCCCGGAAATTTAGCTTCCAGTTTGCTGACGATCAGATCGCGTAGTTGTTGCACTTGTTCTGCAGTTGCAGTTGCCATATCGCTGAAGCTTTTATTCGATGCCGTATTTGTTCATAAGCGCCTTGTATTCCGGAGATTCACGTCGGCGTAAAGATTCGTTTTCCACGAGATCCTGAATTTTCAAAATACCTTCAATAATTTGTTCCGGACGAGGAGGGCATCCCGGCACGTAAACGTCAACCGGAATGATTCGATCGATTCCCTGCAATACGCTATATGTATCAAATATTCCGCCGCTGGAAGCGCAAGCACCAACAGATAATACCCAACGCGGCTCGGCCATTTGTTCGTAAACCTGTTTCAATACAGGGCCCATTTTTTTAGCAATGGTTCCCATTACCATCAGCAAATCGGCCTGACGCGGAGAGAAGCTCAAGCGCTCGGAACCGAAACGACCTAAGTCGTAATGCGATGCCATTGTTGCCATGAACTCGATACCGCAGCAAGAAGTTGCAAAAGGCAATGGCCACAAGGAGTTTTTGCGCGCAAGACCAACAGCTTTATCTAAAGAAGTTGCGAAAAACCCCGGACCTTCAAGACCTAAGGGCGATTGCGCCATTTCCAATTTTGTTCTTTTCACTTCCATAACCTAAATGTTTTCGTTGTTTAATAATTGGAGGTCAGGGGGCATTATTTATTCTTCCCATTTCAGCGCACCGCGCTTCATGATGTAATAGAATCCGATAATCAAGAATAACAGGAACGTCATCATCTCGATGAAGCCAACAATACCAAGTCCTTCAGGACCTTTGAAGTTAACGGCCCAAGGATACATGAAAATGACTTCAACGTCGAACAATACAAATAGGATAGCTACCAAGAAATACTTTACGGAGAAGGGAACACGTGCATTACCCTGCACTTCAATACCACACTCGAACGTGTCCAATTTTTTCTTGGTCTTACGGTGCGGTCCCAGTCGATGAGTAACAAACAACGTAGTCACCACAAAGCCGGCTGCGACTAAGAAGGTAAATGCAATCGGCAAATAATCAATAGCAGCGTTATTCATAAGCGTTTTATAAATGAACAAGCCTGTTAACAAGATGTTCAAAAGCGCGTTTTATGCCCCGACCAATCCTCAACAGACGGCGGTAAAAATAAGGAAATATTGATTGCGAATACCTTAAAATAGGTATAAATCGCCGACCGTAAAACTTCGGTCGACGAAGACGTAATTCGCTAAAAATCAGAGCAGTATTTTGACTGAATCGGCCAGGGTAGGAACTTGTGCAATAACGTAGGGCCTGTTCTTGTCTTTTCGGTGGTGGTCGGTAATCCAAATAGCGCGCATTCCGGCTGTTTCGGCGAAGTCCATATCGGAGTCGGAATCACCGATCATAACGGCTCGTGAAAAGTCGATGGCAGGAAAATCCTTTTGAGCTTGCAACGCCATACCGATTCCCGGTTTTCGCATGGGCGATTTTTCGGATGCCAGTTGTGGGGCGAAATAAATTCCGTCAATACGTCCACCGGCTGCTTTAACACCGTCCAACATTTTTTCGTGCACGCGAGCGAGGTCTTGTTCGGTATATAAACCTTTGCCAATTCCTTGCTGATTCGTAACCACGATTACGATTCCGAATACAGCCGACAGTTTTGCAATAGCTTCGCACGCGCCGGTCGTAAAAACGAACTGTTCCGGAGACTTCACATAATCGCCGGGCAAGCGTTCGTTGATAACGCCATCGCGATCAAGGAATAGTGTCCAGGAGTTGTTGATGGGAGGTTTATCGACCATCATACTTTATCACTTGTGTAACGAATCGCTGATTGTCTGTTGTGATAACCAGCATATAGATGCCGGCCGGTAACGCCGCAACGTTTATAGTTGCGCGACCAACGTTTTGTAGTTGTGTCGGAACGTCAATTTGTTTTCCTGTAATATCAAACAAAGAATACACGAAAGCCTGCGACGCGTCAGAAAGCGTTACATAAAGCACGTCCTGTGCAGGATTCGGATATACGCTGATACCGCCCGCACTAATTTCCTCTACGCTATTGACGAATTCCTGTTGCGAAATTCCCGATTCACAACCCCACGGAGAAGTAGCTTCTACGGAATACATCCCCACTTGTGTGGCTGTGTACGTTTGTGACGTCGCACCCGGAATTGGTTGGCCGTTGAAATACCACTGATATTGCTGTCCCGATAACGAACATGTTAATGTAAATCCGTTAACCAACACGCTAACCGGAGGAAGCGGATTGTACACGGTAATCGACTTCAGAACAGTTGCGGTACATCCGGTAGTGGAGTCGGTGCTGACAACAGTGTATGTTGTCGTAGATGATGGGAATGCACGAACCGTGTCGTTTCCGAGATAAGCAATATTTACAAGAGGAGACCATGAATAACTCCAGCTGCTATTACCGGCGATTAACTGAACGGTATCGCCGAAACAAATTGCGTTAGGCGTGTTGCTTACATTAAAGCCGGGAAGCGGAATGACAGTAATTGACACAGAATCTGTTGCTGTACAACCATTAGCAGTTGTTCCTGTAACTGTGTAAGTTCTGGAAACATTGGCCGTTACAAGCGGACTTGAAGAAACTGCGGAATAAACAACAGTTGCAGGTTGCCATGAATATGTTAGTGCTCCCGATGCGTTTAGCTGAACTTGTGTGCCCGCACAAACTGAAGTGTCTGTTGACACGCTGAGCACAGGGGACGGAGCTATGGTCATCACATTTGATGTTGTGTCGGAGCCAAAAGCATTAGATGCAACAAGAACGACCGTGTATGTTCCTGTAGTTGTAAATATGAAATCTCCGTTTACTGTTGTTGAGCTTAATGTGTCCGTTCCGAAGGCAAACCACTGATATGAAGTTGCAGGCGCAGAGTAATTATTCATCGCGACAACAGATCTCGCACATAAATTCATCGGCGCGCTGAATGCTGCAACAGGAGCGGCATTAACAGTTCCCGTAAGATTAATATTATCCAGCCAAATGTTATTCCCATTGTGACCGCGATTTCTAAATGCTAACATGATTTGTTGTCCGGAGAACGCAGCCAAAGAAACACTTTCGTTTCTCCACTGTGAGGAAGTCGGAGTGAAGAATGAAGTCTGATCCGGTTTTGTAGATAGTTGTGTGCCACCTTTGATGTAAACAGATGTCCATGTTGCGCCACAATCGTTGGACACCAACACTTCCAGCGTGTCTGAACGAGTTGCATTATATCTTGCATAAGCAACATCAAAAGTTAGTTGTATTGCATTTTGCGCCGCACAATTAATAACCGTGCTTACTAATTCATCACGGTCTCCGTTTACGTTGTTCCCATGATTGTTGAAGAACATACTTTGTGTGCTATTGAAGCCAACAGAATTATTGTGTTGCCAATTAAATGCCTGATTGCCGACATTGTTGGTGGACCATCCGGCAGGCAGATTATTAACGAAAGTTTCTGTGTGTGGCAAGGATTGATAACCTTGTACGTGAATCCAGCTCGTTTGTGTTGTTGTTGCTGAGCCTGCTGCGTTGGTAACTGTAAGTGTTACAGGGTACAATCCGGGAGTGCTGTAATTTACAACAGGATTGTAAAGTGTTGATGTTGACGGATTGCCACCCGGGAAATTCCAGCTCCATGATGTAGGACTGTTAGAACTGAGGTCGGTGAAAGCGACGTTACCTCCGGGGCAAACACTTTGTATTGATGTAAATGCAGCGAGCGGAGTTAATAGTGTTGCATCTATGGGCCACTCCCAAACACCGCGCCCGTATGTAGATGCGCGCAAAGTATTTGTAGGAAGGAAAATTTCTAAATCAGAAACAGGAGCGTATGGAAGTCCGGAAAAACAAGGGATCCAAGCTCCGCTGTTGTTGTCGCGATAATAAATTCCTACATCCATTCCCAGGAAGAGCAAGTCATTTCCGTTGTTAGGCATAGGAATGATACAATTCGCAGGAATGTTTGGTAAGCCCTGAGAAATATTCACCCAATTCGCACCCGCATCGTTACTGAAGAAAACTTTATTGCCGGCATTGTATCCCGAAATCGTTACCCAGACTTTATCAGAATTTGTGGGACTTACGGCAAGTCGAGTGTAGTTTCCTAAACCCGATAGCGCGGAAGAAACGTATGTCCATGTAACGCCTCCGTCAGAACTACGATAAATAGCGGTCCCCGTACATGCAAACAAACGTTGTGTGTTCGATGGAGCAACAACGAAGTCCACCATTTCACCCATATTGAATGAACCGACAGGGGTCCATGATGTCCCGAGGTTGGTAGATTTATTCAGTTGTGAATATCCGGCGTAAAGCACATTCGGATTAACGGGATCTTGTTTCCATGGCGTCACCCATCCTCCTGTACCCACAAGGCCATTGGTGATGGAAGACCAGTTATTGCCGCCGTTTGTTGAGCGATAAAAATCCCCGTAGTATAATTCGCCAAACATATTGGCATCGTTGGTACGATCAATAAAGCAATCCATGCCGTCACCACCTAAAACTTCCTGGTAAAGCGTTCCTGTTTTCAGGCAAGTGCCATTGTCTTGGTGGCCGGTAATCAGCGTTCCCGTGTTGCTGGCAGAAATACCAAGACGATAGATTTGTGCAATGCCCATGTTCGCAGAAATATCCGGGAATGTGTTGCCATCGTTGAACGTATTGTAAACACCACCATCGCAACCGATATAAAAGGAGTTTGGTGTGCCGGGAGTATAGATAATATCATGAATGTCGGCATG
>CALJIF010000119.1 GCA_937974275.1 uncultured Flavobacteriales bacterium | reverse complement strand
ACAGTGGATAAAGACACCAATATTAATTACCGTTTCAGTTTACCAAATAAAATTTTCGATTACATCCATGCGGGTATTCCTGTCTTGAGCAGTAAGCTTCCCGAATTGGAGCGGATAATTAAAAATTATAATGTTGGTGTGATAGCGGAATCGCACGCACCGGAAATGTTGGCGAAAGACATACAGGGTATGCTCGAAAGTCCGCAATATGAGCTGTGGAAAGCAAATACTGCAAAGGCGTCACAAGAATTAAGCTGGTATAACGAGAAACGCCGACTGGATATTGTGTTTGATGAAATTTTATCCAAAAGTGGCGCGAAATAGGCGAACAAACACGAAATTCGCGCCCGACTCATGAGCGCACCTCAACTGCATATTATTTCTTTCGATGTTCCTTTACCTGCCAACTATGGCGGTGTAATTGATGTGTGGTATAAGATCAAAGCGTTGCGTGAACTTGGAGTTGAAATTACATTGCACGCCTTTACCTACGGGCGAACTCCGGCTCAGGAACTGAATCAGTATTGCAAAAAGGTGTATTACTACGAAAGGTCTTCCTCGTGGTTGCACGGCTTAGCTGCTAAACCTTACATTGTGCTATCTCGTGCAAATCGTCAATTGCTGGAAAATTTGCAAAATGACGAAGCTCCAATTTTATTTGAAGGATTGCACAGTTGTGCATTTCTCGACGCACCTGAATTAAAACATCGTTTGAAAATTGTACGCACGCATAATATCGAACATGATTATTATGAGGCCTTGGCGCGTGTTGAATCGAATTGGATAAAGAGTCTGTATTTCAAACGTGAAGCCAGGAAGCTTAAAGTGTTTGAATCAGTGTTGAAGCACGCACAGCATATCATCGCTATTTCTCCCGCGGATACCAAGCAGCTACAAACGCGATACAAGAATGTAAAACACGTAATGGCATTTCACGCTTATAGCACAGTGACGGCGCAGGAAGGTAAAGGCGATTATTGTTTGTATCATGGGAATCTGGCAGTAGGTGAGAATAATGAAGCGGCTTTGTTTCTCATTCGCGAAGTGTTTGCTTCGGGAAAGCACCGTTTGATTATTGCGGGAAATAATCCATGCCCAACATTAAAAAATGCAGTTGCAGAACACAAGAATATTGAATTGCGTTCGGATATTTCAACCGCTGAAATCGACAACCTAATCGCCAACGCGCAAATCAATGTTCTACCTACGTTTCAGGCAACCGGTATTAAACTAAAATTACTGGCGGCTCTATTTCAGGGACGACATTGTTTAGTCAATGATCATATGATTGCGAATACCGGATTGGAAAGTGTCTGCGAGCATGCGAATACCGGAACAGAGTGGAGATCGGCGGTAGACCGCTTAATGAATGAGCCTTTTGCCACTGAACAACTGCAGCTGCGTCAGACAATTCTGGGAAGTTCCTTTAGCAATTTGGCGAACGCACAGAAAATAAAAGCGTTATTGTAAACTGTCTTGTATTTCTCCCTGAACACATGTTAATGTGCGCGATGGAAATAACTCGGTGACAATTCTATCGTGCGTTGCAATAAGAACCGCGGTGCCTGTTTCGCTAATTTCCTTTAACAATCGGATAATTCCTTCGGATGTTTTCGGATCTAAATTTCCCGTTGGTTCGTCAGCAAGAATAACTTCAGGTTTATTAAGCAACGCGCGCGCAATTGCAACACGTTGTTGCTCGCCACCGGAAAGTTCATGCGGCATTTTGTGCCCTTTGGTAACTAAACCGACTTTATCTAAAACTTCGCTGGCGCGATCCTGAATTTCCTTTTTGTTTTTCCAACCGGTCGCTTTTAAAACGAAATACAGATTTTCATTTACAGAGCGGTCGTAGAGCAATTGAAAATCCTGAAATACGATGCCTAATTTGCGTCGAAGTAATGGAATTTGTTTGCGTTTCACCTTCGCAATATCATATCCCGCAATAGTTGCTTCTCCCTGCGCTAATGGAACATCTACATAAAGCATTTTTAGTAGTGAACTTTTCCCGCTGCCTGTTTCACCAACAAGATACACGAGCTCGCCTTTGTTAATCGTGAAACTAACATTCGACAAAACAAGGTTGTGCTTCTGAAAAACAGAAACCTTGTTCAAGTTTATTATGGCGTCGGTGCTCATTGCGAACAAAAGTAGAAGAAATCGAAATCTTTGCTTTGCGAATAAGGCGATTGATTAGCAATAATTTCAACACGCTCGCGTTAATAACTTGAACCAACGCAAGCCATGACGCGGATGAGTACAATCTACTTTTATACGTTGATATTTCTAGCAAATGAGGCGTTACGTATTTTGTCTTCTTCTGATCTGGTCTGCACCTCTTGTACTTCATGTTCAGGCGCAGCAAACGCAGGTGTACATTGCTCCGGATGCCGAGTTCAATCAGGCGCTGGATTTTTTCGCTAAACAAAAGTATGCCGAAGCTTTAGATCGCTTTGACGCAATCGTTAAAAACTCAGCAGACAAAAAGTCGTTTTACGCGATCGATGCACAATACTATGCTGCTGTTTGTGCTACCGAGTTGTTTCATAAAGACGCTGAGATTCGCCTGCAAAAATTCTTAACCGATCATCCGGAAAGTGCTCGTAAAAATCGTGTGTACTACCATTTAGGGCGGTATAATTTCCGAAAGAAGGACTATAAAGAAACACTGGATTGGTTTCGCGAAATAGACGTTTACGATTTGCAAAAGGACGAGTTGTCTGAATATTATTTCAAGCGCGGATATTCGCATTATGAGCTGGGTCACACCGATTCAGCATCCAAAGACTTTTTCGAGATCAAGGACATTGATACCAAATATTCTCCAGCTGCAAATTATTACTATTCGCACATTGCTTATACGCAAGGCAATTACGAAACCGCATTACAAGGATTCAAACGACTTTCGGGAAACGAAACGTTCGGACCTTTAGTTCCTTACTATATCGTGCAGATCTATTACCTGCAGAAGCGTTACGAGGAAGTTGTGGGCTACGCACCGGCAATGCTGGATTCCGCTGAACCTAAAAAACGTTTTGAAATAGCACACATCATAGGCGCTTCGTATTTCCGTTTAGGTAGGTACCGTGAATCTATTCCGTATTATCAATTGTTTCGAAAAGGCGCAGTATATCTGAACGAACAAGAAGGTTATGAATTGGGTTATGCGTACTACAAGTCCGACAGCTGCGAACAGGCATTAACGTATTTCCAGTTGGCATTAACCGATTCATTTACGCCGCTCAATCAGAATATCTGGTATCACGTTGCGGATTGCTACATCAAAACCGGAGATAAACACCTCGCACGATCTGCATTTGGTAAAGCCGCAAGTATGCGTTTTGATCCTGTTGTGCGTGAGGATGCTTTATTCAATTACGCGCGCCTCAGTTATGAATTATCCTTTGATCCATTCAACGAAGCCATTATAGCGTTAAATGAATATCTGGTAGAATATCCGGAGAGCCCGCGTCGTGATGAGGCGTACGGCTTGCTAACCAATATTTATCTTATTACAAGAAATTATAAAGAAGCGTTAACATCGATAGAGAAAATCAAGATTCTCTCTCCGCAAATGCAACCAACGTATCAGATGATTGCATACAATCGTGGTGTAGAGTTGTTGAAAGCCAAGAAGTACGATGATGCTGTTGCACATTTTAATAAATCGTTGACCTATCCTTTAAACATGGAAATGACAGCGATGGCGCGTTACTGGAAAGGTGAAGCGTATTATGCAAAGGCAGAGTTTGAACGCGATACAACCGGTTACGTAAAGGCGATCGAAGAATACAGATCCTTTCAAAATAC
>CALJIF010000118.1 GCA_937974275.1 uncultured Flavobacteriales bacterium | reverse complement strand
TCAGTTAAATACAAAAAAAGAAGGCAGCTTAATCAAGCTGCCTTCTCAGTAGAGAACCCCTTATCACTTCTTTTTCACCATTTCAAACTCACACATAAACTCTACTGAATTGTCAAGAATTGTACCCCCTTCAATAGGTGTATTCCATGTAATGCCGTATGCAGTGCGATCAACTTTTCCGCGCACAGCCCAACCACTTTTCTCATTGCCCCAAGGATCTTTTTTAGTGCCGCCGTAAACAGCCTCAAGCACCACTTCTTTAGTTACGCCACGCATGGTTAACATGCCTTTAATTTCGTACACATTTCCCTTTTTCTTGGTAAATGAAGTACTCTTGAAAGTAATGGTCGGGAATGTATCAGTATTGAAAAAGTCTTTGCTGCGCAAGTGGTTATCGCGCTGCTCGCTCATAGTGTTAACAGACTTCGACTGGATAGTGATTTCTACCTGTGATCCGGTGAAATCGTCTTTAGTTGAAGTCATTTTAACATCGTACTCGGTAAAGAATCCGACAGTTTTAGCAACGCCCATGTGACCGATGCTGAATAATACGCTGCTGTGCGAGTTATCGCCGGTCCAGTTAGTTTGTGCGAAAGAGGCTGTAGTTGCGAACAAGCCTGCTACAAGGGTAAAGATGATTTTTTTCATAGTTGTTTTGTTGTTAGTGGGGACAAATATATGTAAAGACATATAATGTACAAACAAATTAATAATTTTTGGCAAAAAAAAGCCTCCCGGTATAGGAGGCTTCTTTTTGAAGATTATAAGGATTAGTCCTGCTTCACGATTTTCTGCATGTAAGTCTGACCATCAGCAATTACTCGGAAGTAATATACACCGTTAGCCAAGTTGTACATGTTCATATCGCGGCGGTACTGACCCTGAACATTTGAAGCTTGCTCAGTCAGAACTACTTTTCCGTCCATGCTGATGACTTCGAATGTCATTGTCGTGAAGTTAGCATCGCTGCAAGTGAAGATGAATTGACCGTTGTTCGGATTCGGAGAGACATTCATTCCTACACCAAAGAACGCCTCTTCAACACCTACGCAAGCACTTACAACAATAGTAGTTGTAGCTGTATCAGTACATCCGTTTGCATCGGTGTAGATATAATCTACTGCATAAGAACCGGCACCTACAGAAGGATCAAATGAGTTACCTGTTACTGATGTTCCAACAAACACACCACCTGCAGGAGCTCCCGTTAATGTAACGTTAGCATCATCTGCACAAACGTTAGCAGCCGAAGCAGTAACTGTTGCAGTAGGAGGTGTATTGATGTTTACAATAGCAGCATCAGTAATCGCACAACCGTTTGCAGTATCAGTTACCACAACTGAAACGTTTCCGCTTACAGTTACCGTAGTGCTCTGACCTGTAGTATTATCTGACCACAAGTAAGTGTAGTTTCCACCCGCTGCAGTTAAGGTAATACCGTTACCGCAAGAAGAAGTGTCAACTAAAACCGCATTTGGAGAAGCATTAACTACCACGTTAATAGAGTCATTTGTAATACATCCATTAACACTGTCAGTTACCGCAACTGCATATGTTCCTGACGAGTTAACTGCTAATGAAGCTCCACTTGAGTTGTCACTCCACAAGTAATTGTATGGACCTGCAGGAGCGTTCAATGTTAACGGACCATTTGCAGAACAGAATGTGGTATCAGCTCCTAATGCGACAACAGGCGTTGCATTAATTACGATAGTTACAGTATCAGCATTGAAACATGTTGTAGCTGTATCGGTAACTGTTACGAAGTATGTTCCTGTAGAAGAAACAGACAAGCTGTCGTTTGTTGAATTATCAGACCAAACATAGGTGAAGTTACCTGCAGGGCCGGTCAATACGATGGCGTTGTTGCTGCAGTAACTGGTATCAGCGCCCAAGGTAACAACAGGCAGTGGGTTAGCTGTAAATACAACTGTATCAGCTGCGCTACAACCGTTATTCTGATCAGTTACTACCAGAATGTACGAACCGGTTGTGTTAACCGTAATTGCTATCACAGAATCTCCTGTATTCCAATCGTAATCGTAAGGACCACCCGGACCGGAGAATGTTACGTTAGATCCGGCACATACAGTTGCATCACCGCCTAGAGTAAATACAGGCGAAGGATTGACACCAACAAGAATGGTATCCGTGCCGAAGCATCCCGAAGCTGTATCAGTAACTAACACATTATAGATACCGAAACTTGTAACAGTAAATGTTTGGTTAGTTGAATTATCCTGCCACAAATAGGTATAGTTGCCCGCGGTACCATCCAGTACTAATGGAGAACTGCTGCAAATAGCTGTATCCGGACCAAAGTTTGGCATTGGTGTAGGATTTACAACAATCTGGATAGAATCAGTCGTAGCACATCCCGAAATAGAATCCGTTACGGTTACTACATAATAGCCGGTGGTCATTGGTGTACCAATAGGATTCTGCGCAGTAGCGTTATTCAATGAAGATGATGGAGTCCATGCATATTCCCATGCACCATTCGATCTCCAGAAACGCATGTTAGGTCGCTGAGCCGCAAAACCGTTAGTGGTATTGTTTCCGCAAACACCTGTTGCATCGGCGTTATACCAAACTGTTGAGTTGTACGCAGTTGGGGTTTGACGCATGGTCGCATTATCAGTAAAGCTTGAATTCTGGTGACATGTTTCAACCAACAAGTTACTAACGCCGTCCCAATAGAATGGAGTTTGGAAAGTATGTGTATTCACTCCGTTCACCGGCAAATGACTTGGAGTAGTGAACACGGTGGTCATTGGTGTTGTTTGGAAAGTTGTTATCGCGCCAAGGGTTGTGGTACCCAATTTTATTTCAAAATTATCCAATGCTTGCGTTGCGTTAGGATTGTTTACTTCGAAACTTAAGGCACTGATGTAACCGGCAGTTAACCCGGCTGCATTTAAGTCAGCAGCAGTGATCAACATTTGGTGACGAGACCCCCACCAGAAATTACCGTATGGAGCAGGGTAGGTCGTTGCTGTGTTCAATGTGTTCGAGGTACCAACAATTACAGGGTTTGGACCTGAGAAAGCAACATCCAACTGAGTTGTTACTCCTGCGCACAGTGTATCAGGTGATGCTGAAACAGCAATAGCAGGAGCGACGTCATAGATTACTGTAATGCTGGTTGTATCAATACATCCGGAAACAGAATCACTCGCTGTAACCATATATGTGGTTGTTACGGTTGGTGTAGCAACTACTGTGTCGCCCGTAGCAATATTCAATGAACTACTTGGATTCCAGTTGAACACATAACCATTATTTGAACTAGCTGCCGTCAAGGTAGTAGAGCCACTTCCGCAAATATTATTTGTTGAAGTCAAAGTTACAGCAGGAGCCGGGTTTACCACCGCAATAACAGGAGTGCGGGTACTTTCGCAGCCTGATGAATAGTGAATGCGTCCGTTAAAGATTCGTGTAGTGATGGTATAACCAAAATAGCTACCACCATGTCCTTCGCGGAATATCAAATCACCGTTGGTTACATATGGGTTTCCTACTGCGGTTCCGTTGGTATAGTTCAACGTAGGTCCTGTTGTTGTAACAATAAATGAGTAATCTGTTCCGCCCGGAATTGTTACGTTCAATGGAATTGGAAGTGGAGTAGGAACACCTAAACCTGCAGCAACAACACCTGTTGCTGAGCCTAATAACGTCCAACCTGCGTTACTCGTAGTAGAACCGGGTACAAGAGTGTAATCACCCGGACGTCCCCAGATTTCCCAATTCGCAGTACCTGAGGTCATGTGACCATCAATTGCCGTAATTGTGATAGTATTGAGTGCTGAGATTCGGAAAACGTTACCGGTTGAACCGTTACCTGCTGCCAATGTAGTTGTAACTGCAGTTGGTGGGGTCCCGGTAGCATTTGATACATAGAACGTATCAGTTGCACTCAAGATAGGAGAGTATGTATTTCCTGAAGCCACTTGCAAACCACCTGTCGGTTGATTATACCAACGGATACTTCCTGATCCTGTTGCGGATAAGTTAGCTGTGTCTAAACCGCAGATTGTATCATTGGTTGTAACCGGAGGAGCTACAAATTGCGGGAACAATGTATCCAATGCAGAGAAGTGCTGACCACAGATTTCTGCTCTGTAGAAAGTAGTATCTGTTGGAACAATAGTCAATGTTGTATTAGTCGCTCCAACGATATTGGTCCAAGTGATGTTGTCAGGAGACTCCTGCCACTGGATGGTACCACCGTTAGTGAAAGCCGATACGTTCAATGTGCCTTGATCGCCAAGACAGATTCTTCCACCATTGGAGGCTAATGCAGTTCCGCCTGCAACCGTGATATTTAGAGGTCCAAATCCATCATTAAGTGTAAGTACTTCAACACCGGTAGTTGCAGTTGCAGAGAATCCGTAAGTTCCAACTGCACTCATATTATAGGTTGTTGTTACAGTTGTATCCAAGAAGCCATTTGCAGGAATAATTCCTGATGTGATTGCAGGCATGTTGAGTGTCTGCGGATTTGGTCCTGTTACAGTAACTGAGATAGTTACCGCGTTGCCAGGAGTGGCCATGTTAAGAGCTGAGCTTGCATAGTTACGCACACGTACACGGATGGTTTGAGTTGATGAATAACATCCGGGTGTAACAGGTTGCAAGAAAGAGAAAGCTCCCACGTCAACTGATAATGGAATTCCGTCGAATTCATCAGCACCCATATCCGGAGCTGTACCACCACCGTTTACTGCTGTTGGACCCGGACGTACCTGACCATCAATGTCATTTGAAACGTATGCCAATGTTGTTGCACGCGATTCTAACGCGCTTACAGTAGCGTTGTTGATATGCAAGTCAGTTGCAGAAATGAAATTCGGGTTAACAGCAATTGAGTTACCGTTACCACCAATGCTCAACACCAATCCACTTACACCGGTAACGTTTACCGCATTCACTACAGCAGTTTGATAACCTACGCCGTTACCGAAGTAGTCGTTATTATCACTGGTTAATGAAGTGCCGTTATTTAAGCTTAAGCTGTAATGTGTACCGGTAGAAGTTCCATTCGAACGGGTATTTACCAAGATGTTATTGGTCAATTCATCAACTGCCGTAGTAACACGACGGTAAGCAATAGTGTTTGCTGCACCACCGTTAACACCTGCACCATTGATATTTACCGTGTTGAAGTTTACTGCAGAAGTGGCACTGGTTTCTTTGTTAATACCAATGAAACTGTTAGGAGCAGTAATTGCAGCTCCTGTGATGTCACTACCCAGGTTCACAAAGTTGTTAAACACACGAGTAGGATTACCAACTAAGCTGATACCGTAAATGATTGGTGTACCACTTGACAATGGCGCACCTAAACCGGCAACGGAATTACGAGCAACATCCGTATTTGCGGACGTTGCGGTTGATCCGGAAATGGTTATACCACTTACCATCACGTTACCGGATGAAGATCCATTAGCTAATGTATTTACAGTATTATTGTTAACAGTGTTAGTGCTGGTTGCAAAGGTGCTTAAAGTAATACCTTGCACTGATGCTAGCGTACCTGTACCTGCACTAGGTGCAAGACTCGCCAAATTGCGCACAGTGTTCCCTGTTATTGTGTTTATTCCATCTGAAGAGAAAATACCCCGAACGACAGCCGAAGTAGATGTTCCTGCATATTGACTGGTCAGGTTCATTACGATATTGTTTTGAATGCTGACATTGTTGAATGCGGAACTATTAATGCCGATGACATTTCCTGCAGTAGTTGCAGTGGATGCGGCTGTTACAACACTATTCGGCACGGTTAAACTACCGACAGTATTACCGGTAATGTTGGATGGTGAACCGGATGTGCTTTGAATTCCAGTGAAGCTACCGGAAACAGTTGGAAGTGAGGTGTTCACTGTAAATCCACCAATCAAGTTATTGCTGATGTTAACAGCTCCTGACGCGGTATTAGAAATACCCATTACCAACCCACCGGAAGTAGAACTTGATGTTACAATTGCGTTAGCCGCAGTAACTGACCCGATCACATTCGGAGTAACTGTTCCTACGTTAAAATTGTGTGTTGTCCCCTGGGTTTGAATACCGCAGAAAATACCAGGCGTGGTAGTTGCTCCACTTGATGTAGTTAAGTTAAAGTTGGTAATAGTGTTCCCGTCAATACTCGTAGGGGTAAGGTTACCGGTACTGTTGCCGTTTACCGAAATCGCCACGAATCTATTGGCCACCGTTCCGGCTATTGTCCATGGTGTGCCACCACAGTTTGGAGCCGTACCACCAATAAAGTTACCGGCGATAATATGCCCTCCTGAACCGGCAGTTGTTCCGGAAATCAAAACTCCATAATGGATAACGCCGGTAGTGTATGTACGCGTAGCTGTTTGGTAAAAGCTGTTGTTCGAGATAGTCCAGTTGCGGATGTTACCACCAAGATTCATAGCAGCATTTTGACCTGTAGCAACAAACCAATCGCGGAAGCGATTATTGCTGATGTTTACCGAAGAGATAAATGAATTCGCAAGCGTATTGTTAGAGAAGATGAATTGCTGTGGAGTGGTAGCACCGTTTGCAAAGTCGCAATTGGTAATAAAGTGTCCGGTTGAACCTGCTACAGATGCAGGAGCGGTGTATTGAACAGCACCATTCGCTGTACCTGTGTTTACCGAACGAACGTTCACATAATTTAAACCAATATTAGTAGCATCGCCTCCTACCTGAACTACAGCACCTGTAGTTGAAGTATTCTCTAACGTCAATTGAATAACAGTTCCGATTGAACCGGGACGGCCATCAAATACAATATTTCCGGCACCATTAAAGTTAATGGTCTGCACAGCATTACTTGTAATTGACAAATTTGTTGCGCCTAATTCAGGGCGAACGGTAATTGTGTTTGCCGGACTGTTTGATAAGAATGGAATCGTCAGCGGGAAAGTTTCAACTGTGCTCACGTATGCGGCTTGCAAGTCGAAAACCAATGGGCAGCTGACACCGTTGGTTGCAACAGCAGCAAAAGCAGCAGTTAATGACGGGTAAGCGCCTGTAGGTCCTACAGTAAATGTTCCGCACAAGGATCCCGGCAGAGTCGCTTGCTGACCGCTAACTGCTGGCGATAGAGTAATTCCAACAGCATAAATTCTATAATAGTAGAGCGTATTACTGAACAATCCGGATTGTACCAATGTGTAAGGTGTCCCGGTTGTTGCTGTTGAGGTAGAAGTTACTGTTCCTGCAGGAACGAAAGTAATGTTGTCTAATGAGCGTTCAACGAAGAAAGATGTTTCGATGGTTGAATTGTCCACCCAGTTTAACGTCATTCCTGATGCGGTAACAGCAGTAAAAGTTAAAGATGTTGGCGCTGCCGGTGCAGGAGGAGGTGTCCAAGAATAAATCTGGCCGCTTGCCGGAGCTAAGGTTGAGTTCATCTCGCAGGTTGCTGTATTTGAGGTCCCTGCAATGGAAGTGCTCCAAGTGTGCAAACCATTGGCTATTTCACGATTATTAAAGTCCGCTGACGAATTACCTCGCAAACCAACTTGAAACGTACGCACCTGATTGGGTGTGCTGGTGCCGTAGGTAACATTAACAACGTTTGAACTTTCTTCTAAACGGATCTGAAAATTATACAAATTGGTATTTGTTGAGCTGGACCAATTATCGTAATTACTCCACTGTACAACCAACGTTCTATTCGGCGCAGTTCCAATGGTTTGGTAACGTAACTCTCCAATAGCAGGTTCTCCTTGAAGATCCGCATTTAAGCCTGCTATAACATTGTTGCTGGCCCCGGTGCTCAACGACGTATAGGAGCTGCTAATTGTCCCACCCATGGCAATAAAACCATTAGAGTTGACACTGAAGGACGAATAAGCTACACCATTATACCAAAAAGTAAAACCTATTGGGTTATTAGGAAAGCTGGTGTCGTCGTTGGTAGGCACTCCTAAAACAGTCCCTCCCGTGATTGGGCTGTACGTACCTGCTGATTGCGAAAAACTATAAGTCGAAACCTGCGCATTTACATGGATTCCGGCTAAAATAGCCAATCCTGAAATGAGCAACTTTCCTTTAGTCCACAACGCAGAGGTTACACTGGTGTAACAATTTTTCATGTGTGTGTTGATTGAGTTAGTGTTTGCTTTTAATACTCGAAAACGCTTTAAAATTAGATGGAACAAAACGATCTTAAAACATGATGTTAATGTTTAGTTAATAAGTCAGCTTTATTAACTAGTTATTAACAATATAGTCCAAAATAGTTTACGACCAGGTATGAAAACACAAATGAAATCCTAATGTTTACCGAACGATTAACTTTTCGATAATTAGCCGTTAGGTGTCGATAAATTGAATTTTATTCTCTGAAGATGATGTTGCATCAGATCGATAAGCGGTGATTTCTCCGATTTAGGTTGTGCTTTTAGGAGGTCCAGCGATTGGTCCAACTGTGCTTTGTCCGAAACTTCTTCGATCTGTTCAATTACAGTTAGACCTTCCAAAGTACAGGCGTAATCGCCTTCTAAAGCATGTTTTACAATATTTAGCAGGTGCGCGTGAAATGCCAGACCGGATTCCCAGGCAACAACTAAAAGTTCCCTTTTGTATTTGGAATAGCTAGGATTCTCCAATAAATCGATAATCAGTTGCTGGGCATTGTTCTTACGAAGGATCTCCAGCATCTCGCGACGAATCTCCGGCGTAGTGTTTCCCTGCAACAAACCTAAAAACGTGGAAAACAATTTTTTGTCTTCCCCCGGCTGAGGTGTTCCTAATAACTGCTCGGGAACTTCTCCGAAATATGCACTTCTAAAATTTTCAGATTCGTGATAAAACGGTTCAATTTTGTGGTCGTCTTCTTCGGAAGTTTTCTTTGCCATGCTGCAAAGTTAATGCGGAAATAACATTTTTTGAATGTCATCCCGCCAAACCATCATGATAACTCCACCTATACTAAGTAGTGTAACTAAAATGCTGAACCACGAAATGCGTTCTTTTTGCCACCACGCCGCAAGCAGTAGCACTACGACCGGAACCTGACCAAAAATTGTTTGGGCTACAGATGCATCAATAAGACTGATGGCATACATAGAAAATATCATTCCCAAATACGGCCCGAAAAAAGCACCGCCTAACGCCGGTAACATTCCTTTGTTGCGATTGCTGAAAATAATACGATGCGGTTCTTTGATGGTTCCTGTCACTAAAGAGAATGCATATAAACTTAATGCGCCCACCAACATTCGTATCCACGCGGCGTGTATAGGCATCAATTCAAATGATTCGGTTTCCAAGAATGCCTTACGACTCATCACCAATCCAATTCCTTGACAAATAGGAGCGAGGACGGCGAACAACAATCCCAACTTTTTTTCATGTTCGGGAATATTATTCAACGTGGCGTCATTCTTTAATAAGCTTAATAACACCAATGCACCAACGGTTATGGTCATTCCAATGATGCCCCAAATGTTGATGTCTTCATGGACAAATAGCAATGCAAAGAAAAATGCAGCAATTGGACTTAAGGTGGTAAATGCTGTTGATAAACGCGGACCAAGTAAATGAAAGGAGCGAAAGGCAAAGTAGTCGCCTATGGTAAGTCCGATTATTCCTGACATGCCGAGCCAAAGCCATTGTTGCGGTTCCGGTAATACGAATAACTCAACCGGTGTAAACCCATAATAAAGGACTAACGTTACAGCAAGTAAAATTACAGCGATAACGAGGCGAAAAAAGTTAACTGCGTGCGCTCCCCAACGAGCCGTGGCTGCGGTGAACGGAAACACACCGACACTCCAAATCAAAGTGGTTAAAACTGCGGCGAGTTCTCCGGATAGCACGTTAGTATATTTTTAATAATGACGTTCTCCGAAGAGCGCGCTTCCGATACGAATCATGGTACTGCCTTCTTCAACGGCGATTTTCCAATCGCTGCTCATGCCCATGCTCAATGTATTCCATTCGTTTGTTTTTACGGCTTCGAATAGTTTGCGCAACAAACGAAATTCACTTCGAATTAATTGTTCATCTAACGTGTTGGTGGCCATGCCCATTAATCCCTTGATCTTCACATTTGGGAAAATGCCTTTCGCCTGAGCGTTTAACAAATCATGCAGTTCCTGCTCGCTTAATCCAAATTTTGTCTCTTCTTTCGCAATGTGCACTTGCAACAGCACATTTATCGTTTTGTTATGCTTAACGGCTTGTTTGTTGATTTCAGCCAGTAATTTTTCGCTATCCACCGCATGAATCAGATGCACTGCGTCCGCGATATACTTGACTTTATTGGTTTGCAAATGACCAATTAAGTGCCAACGAATATCAGTTGGTAAAGCGGGAATTTTTGCTGTTAGTTCCTGTACTTTATTTTCTCCGAAATCGCGCTGACCGCCTGAATATGCATTTTCAATGAGTGCTACCGGTTTTGTTTTGGAAACAGCTACCAAGGTCACATGATCAGGTAATTGTTTTTTGAATTCCGCTATGTTTTCTGCAACCGATTTCATAAGCGCGGTTATAATGCTTCGTCTAACGGGAAAATAACAAGACCACTGCGCATTTTGGGTTCAACCCAAGTTGTCTTCGGCGGCATGATGTTGTTGGTATCGGCAATGTGCTTTAGTTCCTGCATTTGCACGGGATATAAACCAAATGCAACCGTAAACTTCCAATGATCTACTTGATTTTTGAGTTCATCGGTTCCTTTAATTCCGGAAACAAATCCCACACGCTGATCGGTTTTCAAATCTTCAATGCCCAATACAGGTGTCAAAATATATTTACTCAGCAAGAAGGCGTCCAGAGAGTTCACCGGTTCTTCATCGTTCACACGTCCGGGCAACAATCGTAGTTCGTACCACGCATTCTCTATATACATGCTGAACACGTGCTTTTGCTGAGGTTTAAAAGTGCTGTCTCCGTGTCTAATAACTTCAAAATCATTCTGTATCGCCGCTATAAATTCTTCAGTAGATAAACCGTTCAAGTCTTTGACGACGCGATTGAAATCGAAAATCTTGAGCTGTGATTCAGGAAAAAATACGCCCAAGTAATAGTTGTAAGGTTCAGTGCCCGAAAACATGCCATCACGCTGTCGGCGATCTTTTCCTAAGCGCGCAGATGAAGCGGAGCGATGATGCCCATCAGCAATATAAACTGCGGAAATATCTCCGAAGTATTGTTCCATGGCATCTACGTCTTGTTCATTGTCGATGAGCCATAAACGGTGACGGACTTTATCGGTTGTAGTAAAATCGTATTCTTCACGCTGCGCCAGGTGCTTGTCAATGATAGCTGTAATACCTGCATGATCCGGATAACAGAACAATACAGGTTCGGCGTTGAATTCACACACATCCAAATATTCCTGCAGTTTACGTTCCCGGTCGGTTAACGTTTGTTCATGAACACGAATTGTGCCGTTGAAGTATTCATCGATTGAGGTGCAAGCAATAATTCCGGTATAGGTATGACCTAACTTAATTTGTTGATAGAGATAATAAGTCGGAGTTTCATCACGAAGAAAAATGCCTTCGTTTCGAAATTGCAAATACTTGTTGCGAACTTTTTTCAGCCGCTCCAGAGTTCCCGGTTTACTTCGTTTACCTTCCGAAAAATCCGGATTGATAACATGAAGAAACGTGTACGGATTCCCTCTCAGTTTTTCTGCCAGATCATTGCGACCGTAATTATCCACTGAGCGCGATGCCACCAGATGCACCTTATCGCGCACAGGACGAATTCCTCGGAATGGAATAATTTTAGCCACAGTATAAATTGCTAATCGCGGTTAACTTAATGCTGCAATCACTTTCTCTGCCAACTCTACGCCGATACGCTCTTGTGCTTCTTCAGTGGAAGCTCCGATGTGCGGCGTTAAAGAAATCTTTTCGTGCTTTAAAACACTTTCATTCGGATTTGGTTCATTAACGAAAACATCCAAACAGGCATGGGCTACTTTTCCACTGTTCAACGCTTCCATTAATTCATGTTCATCAATTACACCGCCACGTGCAGCATTCACCAAAACCACACCTTTTTTCATCATGGCAATTTGATCCGCACCAATCATCTTTCCGCCCGGAACATGCACGCTGATAAAATCGGCTTGCTCCAATACACGATCTATCGGTTGTGTAACCACGCGAATGCGAACGGGCAATTCTGCACCTTCAATTTCGATTTCGAGCAGAGCTTCTTGTAAAAAAGGATCATGTGCTAAAACTTTCATTCCCAGACCCAGCGCGATTTTGGCAACTGCTTGCCCGATTCTACCGAAACCGATAATACCAATAGTTTTACCTTTTAATTCTGCGCCTTTGCTGTATTTTTTCTTGAGTGCGTCAAATTCAATATTGCCTTTAACCGGCATTTGACGATTGGCATCATGAAGGAAACGGGCAACACCAAACAAATGTGCAAACACGAGTTCTGCCACACTGTGTGAAGAAGCTGCGGGAGTGTTGATTACCTTAATTCCTTTGGACACGGCATAATCAACGTCAATATTATCCATGCCCACACCGCCACGTGCAATTACTTTAAGCTTAGGGCATGCATCAATCAAATCCTTGCGAACCTGTGTGGCACTTCGAACAGTTAATCCAACATAGTTGTGAGCATTGATTTCGGTAATCAGTTGATCTTGTGCAACTTTTTCGGTGATAACCGTAAATCCGGCTGCTTCCAACACTTGTTTTCCTTTCGCGTCAATGCCGTCGTTGGCTAGAATTTTCTTACTCATACTGTCTTGCTGAATTTTAAGCGTATTGTTTTTCGAATGCTTGCATAACATCTACCAGAGCCTGCACACTTTCCAATGGCAGTGCGTTGTATAATGAAGCCCGATAACCACCAACATCACGATGTCCGCGAATTCCGCTGATATCAGCAGCTTTCCACATCTTGTCAAACTCAGGTTCCAATTCGGGTTTTGTCATGACGAAAGTTGCATTCATGTTGGAACGATCTTCCGGATTGATTACAGTTCCTTTAAACAAAGAATTGCGATCAATTTCATCGTACATCAATTTCGCTTTTGCATTGTTGACACCTTCAATCCACGGTAATCCGCCGTTCTTTTTCAACCAACGCAACGTTAACATGACAACGTATATCGGAAATACGGGAGGCGTATTGTACATGGTTCCTCCTTTGATGTGTACACGATAATCCATCATGGACAACATTTTGCGTTCGGTTTTCCCTAAAATATCTTCACGAACGGCCACCATTGTTGCTCCTGCAGGTCCCATGTTTTTTTGTGCACCCGCGTAAATCAATGCAAACTGATTACCGTCAACCGGCTTACTGAAAATGTCAGAAGACATATCGCACACTACCGGAATAGGCGATTTTGGGAACGACTTCATCTGCGTTCCGTAGATTGTATTGTTGGACGTGATGTGCAGGTAATCAGCATCCGTCGGAATTTCATAGCCTTTTGGAATATATCCGAACTGCTTGTCTTCGGAAGACGCAATGACTTTGGTGTTACCTAAAATCTTTGCTTCTTTAATGGCTTTGGATGCCCAAACACCGGTGTTTACATATGCTGCTGAGCCGTTTTCTCGCAATAGATTATACGGCACCATTGCAAATTGTTGAGATGCTCCGCCACCCAGAAACAAAACCTGCCAGCCGGCGCCAACACCAAGTAATTCTTTCACCAGCTCGCGCGATTCATCAATTACCGCTTCAAAATTTTTGCTGCGGTGCGAGATTTCCAGCAAGGAAAGATTAAGATTATCAAAATTGATACAGGCGTCAGCTGCTTGCTGCAACACCTCTGCAGGAAGGATTCCGGGACCTGCGCTGAAGTTGTGTACTTTTTTCATGTTCGGAGAAAAAATTCTTGCCCGAAATTACAGGAAAAAAAGCTCTGGAAATCCACAAATGATGAAAGGTGAAAACTTTTCGTTGAAGCAATAATAACTACTGTTTCTTTAAGCCATCGTTTTTCGGAGCGTCCTGGTTGTTGGGATCCCGATACAGCTTGTCTTTTCGGTCTTTATTATTCTTCGCATCAGCATCCGCAACAAATTGCCATTTCCCCTTCTTGAAAACATAAGAATCGTACTCGAATGTTTGCGTGTAAAACTGATACATGCCTTCAGCTCCGCTTACTTCAGGTGCTAATCGGTCGAAAACAATTCGCTTTTTATCGTCTTCATATTTCAAAGCCATGATAACTTCCGCTTTAAATTCAAAAATGACGCGCCGGGAAGAACGACGATCACGGTGAAATAAGAGCTCTTCTCCGAAAATGAGTTTTCCGGACTTGTTGAAAGTGATCACATCGATCAGTTTTTTCCACGATTGATTGTTGTTTCCATCCCAGCCCAAAAGCGTATAGTATTTCTTCTTTTTATGCGTGGTGAGAATAATTTTATAGTACAACGCTCCATACCATTTTTCCGGTGAAAGTTCGGATAATTCAGGGTTTCGTATTTCCGCAGATTTGTCCGTTAACGTGTATAACACGAATCGTTTCGCATTAGGAGGTAGTTTCGCGCGGACCTTTTGTTCATCTACGAGAATAAATCCGAAGTATTTGTGTGTACCATCGGCATATGGAAGATTCCAGTTGAATATGCGAAAAGCATTGTCGGGAGCAGTTAGGCGAGCGATAAATTTCAGAGAATCAAACGGATAATTAAACGCACCATCCAGTTCTAATGCTTGGTATAAAAGATTTCCGAACTGTTCGCACGCAAGGGCTTTTTCCTGATCAGAACCTTTAAAACAGCGGGGACCAATTTTCTTTAATGAATCTTCGGCCTGCTTCAGCGTCAATGCAGGCAATTGCATGCCAAGCAACATAACGAGGACTAGTGACAGGAGGATTCGATTCATGACCTAATAACGGAATTATTACTGAAATAGTACAGGCAAAAAAAATGCCACCCTAAAGTGGCATTAAAGTTTGTTCTTGCTTTTACAGGTGCAAGGAATTTTTCTTTTCCAATAATTCCTCTTTCGATTCTCTGTGGTTTTCATCGTCCACACAACAATCTACCGGGCAAACAGCTGCACATTGCGGCTCGTCGTGAAACCCTACACATTCCGTGCATTTGTCCGTTACGATGTAATACACATCCATCGCAACCGGGGCTTGCGCACTGTCGGCTTCTGCAGTAATACCGGTTTTTGAAGTAAACATTCCTTTTAGTGACGTGCCATCAGAAAATCTCCACTCTGCACCACCTTCGTAAATTGCGTTATTTGGACATTCCGGTTCGCAAGCACCACAATTGATGCATTCGTCAGTTATTTTAATAGCCATACTCGCTGTTGTTTAGTCTTGGTTAATTTTGTGCGCAAATTTACGGAAAGTTAAACACACGGGATAAAGAATAGTTCAGATGGATGTGAAATCGCGCATTAGTGCATTGGTGAAAATAGGAGAAGCGATCGAGCGCGTAGTTCGACATCAGCCGTCTACAGCTGCCGAACAGCGATTGATGGAAGTTATCGGCATCTGTAAAAACAGCAATGGTTGGTTCACGCCGGATTTTGTGCAGCATCGGTTAACTCAAATTAGCACGACATTGCGCGGAGCAGTATTGGAAAAGTGGGTGAGTAACTACGAATTGAAGAATGGCGCTCCGAAAAATATTTTGTGCGTTCTTGCAGGAAATATTCCTCTCGCAGGTTTTGACGATCTATTGGCAGTGCTCATCACGAATCATCGTTTTGTGGGCAAATTGTCATCTGATGACAAGGTCTTATTTCCTGCGGTTTTGTCGTTAATCACCGAAACTGCGCCGGAATTCGAACCTCAGATCAGCATTGCCGCAGCTAAAGTAAAAGATGTAGATGCTGTGATAGCAACCGGTAGTAATAATACTGCTCGCTATTTTGAATACTATTTCGGGAAATATCCTCACATTATTCGAAAAAACAGAAACAGTATTGCAGTGCTTACCGGAGACGAATCTGTTGAAGAATTGGCGAAGCTCGGAGATGATGTATTTACGTATTATGGTTTGGGTTGTCGCAATGTGACGAAACTATTCGTGCCTCAAGGTTACCAACTGAATTCACTATTTGAATCATGGGTAGATCGTGGAGAATCGTTGATGAACAATACCAAATACATGAATAATTATGAATATCACCGGACATTGTTTCTGCTGAACAGTGAACAATTTCTGGATAATAATTTCTTCATCGTCAAAGAAGATGTTCAATTGATTTCTCCTCCGGGAGTTTTATACTTTGAGTATTATGACACGATAGAGGACGTAAAAAAATACATAGCAAGTAATAAGGAGCAAATTCAAATTGTCGTAGGCAATTCAAAGGAAGTTGCCGAAGTTCCTCTCGGGAATGCTCAATTAACGATGCCTTGGGATTATGCTGATGGCGTTGATACGCTTGATTTTTTGAACAATTTATAACCGTGACAACTTTTTTTTGTTGATTTCGTATATTGTGATTGGTAACACACCTGACCTATGCGAAAACTTTACCTCTTGCTTTTGGCGAGCATTCCTGTTGTCGCTTCTGCGCAAACTGTATTTTGGACCGAAAATTTTAACAATGGCTGTACTGCAGCATGTTCGGCTGTGGGGTATAACAGTGCAAATGGAACCTGGACGCAAACAATAACCGGTGCGGAAGGTGCTGATGCCAACGCCTGGTTCGTATCATGTGCGGAAAATAATACGGGTAATAATAATTGTTCATCGGGATGTGGCAACAACCAAACTTTGCACATAAGTGCGGCAATAGGAAATCCATTTTGTCCTAATGATTGCGGCGCTGCGTATGATGCAGGCGGCTTGTGCGGTTTTTTAACTTGCCCGCAAACTAATCGTCGTATTGAATCACCAACAATCAATTGTACCGGTTTAACGGGCATAACCGTAAATTTCAATTACATCGCACAGGGATCTCCACCTAACGATCAAGGCTCCGTTTGGTATTTTGACGGAACAACGTGGACACAGTTAACATTAATTGCTCCCAGTAATAATGCGGGTTGTGGAGGACAGGGACGTTGGATGGCACATCCCGTAATTAATCTTCCTGCTTCTGCGAATAATAACCCTAATGTTAGAGTTGGTTTTCGTTGGGTGAATAATGATGATGGTGTCGGTACCGATCCTTCCATTGCCATCGATGATCTCACGTTGTCATCAAGTTCTGCTCCGGCCGGCCCTGTTGCAGCATTTACGCCTAGTGCAACAACAGTTTGTGCCGGAACCCCTGTAAACTTTACAGATAACAGTACCGGAAATCCAACTTCCTGGAGCTGGACTTTCCCTTCCGGGACACCTGCAAATGCAACTACACAAAACGTAACCGGTGTTGTGTGGAATACAGCCGGAACTTATACGGTTACATTAACCGCGACTAACGCAAGCGGTAGCAGTAATGCAACTGTTGTAATCACCGTTAACCCGTTACCGAATGTTACTGCAACAGCTAATCCTACCGTGATCTGTCAGGGAAATAGCACGAACCTTACGGCGAGTGGTGCAAGTACGTACACCTGGAATCCCGGAAATTTAAGCGGAGCTAATCAGACGGTTACTCCGGCAACAACAACTACATACACGGTAACGGGAGTAGGCGCTAACAGTTGTCAGGATACGGCTCAGGTAACTGTAGTTGTTCAAATTTGCGCGCCGCCAGTTGCTTTATATACCGCAAGTGCAACCAGTGTTTGTGTAGGAGAACCGGTCAATTTTACGGATAATTCAACCGGAGGTCCAACAACTTGGTCATGGACATTCCCTTCCGGAACTCCCGCTACATCAGCGTCACAGAATGTCAATAATGTTGTTTGGAATGCGGCGGGAATCTACACGGTGACATTAACTGTATCGAACACCAACGGCAATGATACATACACAGCAACCATTACGGTAAATCCAAATCCTGTCGTAACAGCCAGCGGAAGTCCTTTATTGATATGTCAAGGAAATACCACCAACCTTAACGCATCGGGAGCAGGAACGTACATCTGGAATCCGGGGAATTTGAGTGGAGCGGCGCAAACCGTATCGCCTGCAACAACTACAACGTATACTGTTACAGGGACAGATGTTAATGGTTGCGAGGATACTGCTCAGGTAATAATTACAGTACAAATTTGTTCGGCTCCGGTTGCGTCATTTACTGCCAGCGCTACCACGGTTTGTGTGGGTCAACCGGTTAATTTTACGGATAACTCTACGGGAAGTCCCACTTCCTGGAATTGGACTTTCCCTTCCGGAACACCTTCCGGGGCAACCACACAAAATGTCAACGGTGTCGTTTGGAATACCGCAGGAACATATACGGTTACGTTGGATGCCACAAATGCCAACGGAACAAGTGCATCCACGCAAGTCATCACGGTTAATGCAACGCCGAATGTCACGGTATCCGCATCCAATAATGCAGTGTGTAGTGGAACTCCCGTAACCCTGCAAGGCTTAGGAGCGAATTCCTGGTTATGGTTACCGGGTAATCAAACGACTTCATCCATCACAGTTACTCCAACTACCAGCACTTCATATACGGTTACCGGCACTTCTAACGGTTGTCCTGATACTGCGCAAATTACCATTACCGTATATCCTGCGCCAACGGTGAGTGCAAGCTCCAATCCAACGCAAATCTGCACCGGGCAACAGGCAACATTAACGGCAACAGGCGGCGTAACTTATTCGTGGCAACCGGGAAATTTGACAGGAGCGAGTGTTACCGTTTCTCCAACTACAACAACAAGCTATACTGTTACAGCCACTGATATTAACGGTTGCACAGGCACGTCACAAGTTGGTGTTATTGTAATTGTTTGTGCGGTTCCAAATGCCGCCGCAACTGCGAGCGCAAGCGAAGGCTGTGAAGGTTCTTGCTTCTCGTTTAACGATGTGAGTACTGGAAATCCAACATCGTGGCAATGGTTGTTTCCCGGAGCAACGCCAAGTACTTCAACAGCCCAAAATCCTACTAATATCTGCTATAACGCTCCGGGCCTGTATTCTGTGACACTTGTTGCATCAAATGCATTTGGTTCTGATACCGTCGTGTTGACGAATGCAATTACCATCAATCAGGCTACACCTGTTGATGCCGGAACATTTACAACTGTTGCAATCGGAAATTCAACCGGATTAAGTGCAACGGGTGGTGCCGGTACTTATTCATGGTCGCCAAGTGCAGGAGTTAATAATCCGAATTTGGCAAATACCACGGCGACTCCAACGGTTACAACAACATACACAGTTACCTACACGGATGCTAACGGATGTTCATCGACAGATACGGTAACAATTTTTGTGGTGGAAGAGTATGCGATTTTCGTTCCAAGTGCATTCTCGCCTAATGGTGATGGTGCGAATGACATCTTATTCGTACGAGGTGCAGGTATTATGAAACTGGATTTTATTGTCTTTGATCGTTACGGTGAAAAAGTGTTTGAAAGTCAGGTGCTCACGGATGGATGGGATGGCACCTTCCGCGGAAAGCCAATGAATTCAGGCGTTTTCGCATGGTTTGTACGCGCTGAGTTCTACAACGGAACCGTACAGGAATTAAAAGGTGATGTAACATTAATGCGATAGGAGATTCGATCATGAAAAAACTCGTTACACTTCCGGCTTTGTGCATTGCACTGACTTTAGGTGCTCAGGACTTTCACTATTCGATGTTTACGATGTCGCCATTGAATTTGAATCCGGCATTAACAGGTGCATTTTCCGGCGATTTGCGTATCGTCAATAATTACCGCACACAATGGGCATCTGTATCAAAGCCCTTTACGACGTATTCCTTTGGAGGTGATTACATATTACCCGCAAAAGATGCACGAAAAGCCAGCCCTGATTATTTCGCATTAGGTGTTATGGTTAACGCCGATAAAGCTGGCAGCACTGCGTTAAAACATAACAGCTTTAATGTCCTTGGTGCTTATCATAAATCGTTGGATGGAACCGGTGCTACCATGTTTAGTTTTGGTGCTTCTGCGGGTTATGGTCTTCGCAGTATTAACACTGCAGAGTCCACGTGGGATGCGCAATGGACGGGAATTGCACACGATCCGAATCGACCATCGGGAGAAACGTATAGCTATCGTGAAACATTCGGATTTTTTGATTTTTCTGCAGGCGCTGCAATTACGGGAACCGGAAACTCACGATTCATGTGGAGAACCGGTGTTGGTTTGCATCACATTAATCGCCCATTGATTAATTTTTTGGGTGATGAAGATCGACTCTACATGAAAATCGGTTGGCATGCCAGCGCGCAAGTTGCGTTTTCAGATGACCCGATTGCGTGGTTAGTTCCGCAAGTTCAGGTTGTGCAACATGGGCCGGCGCGCTTGGTGAATTTAGGTGCCGGAATGAAATTCAAGTTATCCGAACGTTCGCGGTACACGAATTATCGTGAAGAGAAAACAGTAACGATAGGAGGAATGTATCGTTTGGGCGACGCAGGCAGCGGATATATTCGTTTCGATTTTGGTCCTGTTGGGGCTGCATTCAATTATGACTTGAATATTTCACCGTTAACAGCTGCCAGTCAGGGTAGAGGAGCAATGGAATTCATGCTGATTTACACCGGAGTTTATCGCAATAAGAATGCGAAACTATCGGCACCAAGTTTTAATTAGTAACCGCGCTTATTGATATTCGTAAGCACCCAGATCATAAACGCCGTCAGCGGCGCGCAGTTGATTGCGAAGATCAAACGGAACGAAAGCGCTTATCGCAGGATCGCCTAACCCTCGTGCAGGAGAATTATTGCGCAGGGACAAGTCGAAATCACTGATATTCACGAATTGCGGATCCTGATTAACGGTTACGTTGACAAAGCGTGTTGCAACCGGTGCTAAATTGTAATCGGTTTTGATCAGACAATTTCGGAATCGGTATTCATATTGAAAACCGCCGGTGGTGTTGGAATCCAGTCCGATTTCGGTGTCTTTGTCTCCGTAAATAATGCAGTTTTCGAAATCTGCTTTGGAAAGATTCCTTCGTACAATGGTAGTTTCATCTACTTTGTACCAGTTGTTGAGTAAAACACTTGGTGTCGTTCGGTTGCCGATGTTCCAATAATTTCCGAAGGTACAATGGCGAAATTGATAATTGCCTCCATATGCTAATGCTGCACAGTACTCGGCGCAATTTTGAACCACCAGATTTTCACCTTCAATCCACGAGTCACGACCGAAAATTCCCGCTAACGTCATGTTCCGAATTGTAGTATTGGAAATGCGAACTGTCGGATTTGCACTGGCACCGAGGCTATCACTTAAAACACCTATAGTTCCGTTTTTAATCTCAGCCCAGTCGATGATATTGTTTTTGCTCAAAGTTGAAAGCCAGATATAGCCCCATTGTCCAGGTTCTTCACGGTACTCAGTTTCCAAACGAGTTCCCATAACGCGAACCGGATTGTTGTGCGCACCCAATATCTCTAGCGTTGCACAAGAGTCTGCGGCGAGAACTGCATTTCTGTGCATGTGCACACGAGCGCCGGCAGGAATTGTCAGTTTACTACAATTAGATGCAATCACATATCCGTACACCACATGTGGCTTATCAACCGGCCATATCGCATTTCCGGTTTGCACTTCGTAATAATGGAAATAGGCATCTTGACCTACCGCATATAACATCACCCGTTGTTGATTACCGTTTGTTTCAAATATGATCGAATCACTGATCATTATCGGGCTGGTACTGTTGTTCGGATTCACGGTTACATCCACAAAAACGTAAATGCTGTCATTGCCTTTCAATACAATGTCGCCTGTAGAAACCAATGGTACACCATCCACGTTAATACGAAATGGTGATGCGCTTCCACCGGCCAATCGAATGGATCCGATATTTACCGTTGATGAATTTCTGTTGTACACTTTGAATTGTCGGGTAGCAGAGCCAACGGTCGTAAATACGGTGTCAAACACCACAGTATCTGCAGAAAAAGCCAAACGCGCATTTGGATCGTCGGTAATGGGATCACGACGACAACTTTGAAGAGCAATTAACAAAACAATTGAAAGAATGCCTGCAAAGCGAAGCAACGATTTATTCATGGTCAAAAGTACGGATTGTGTGGAATGCGACAGGAAAACGAGCGGAGTTTAGAATTATTGCGCATTAGTTCCGGGAAATGAATTTCGAGGCTCGGAGTTGATTCGCAAAAGCCTGTTTTTCAGTATATTTGATTAAATATTCAAAAACAATTTGTAGGTAAACAAAGACTTTTTATCTTTGCCGTCCCGTAGCGAATACGGATTTAAAGCTTTTACGTCATGAAAAAAGGTATTCATCCTGAAAATTATCGCCTAGTTGCATTCAAAGACATGTCTAATGATGTTGTTTTTGTAACCCGCAGTTGCGCTGAAACAAAAGATACAATCGTTCACGAAGGTGTTGAATATCCATTGGTAAAAATGGAAATTTCAAATACTTCTCACCCTTACTATACCGGTAAAATGAAGTTGGTAGATACGGCAGGTCGTATCGACAAGTTCCGTAACCGTTACGAGAAGAAGAAGTAATTCATTCGTACACTCATTATGTACCCCGGTCATTCGATCGGGGTATTTCTTTTTATACCTGTAGAGCAATGACGTATTCCGCGATAGCTGATTTCTGTCGTGCAATTGTGTAACTTAGAAGTTCTTACTGTTTGCCCATGAATGTAATTTTTTTCGACGATAGCTTTGATTCGCATTTACTCCCGCTGAGTGCCACACGACCCGTATGTGATTTCAGAATTGGAATTTTTACAATTCGTGAAAAATGGATGAAACGACTTGGAGTAGATCACAGCAGCGATCGTACGGCAAAGCACCTCACTGCCTGGAAGTTTCCTTGCGTTACATCAACGGATAAGGACAATGTATGGATTAACGGGCGTGTAGTTCCAACCGCAGCGCTGGTTAACGAAGTGAAACAACTGCAGGATGGCGATGCATTGGTGAAAGGTGAATTGCTGATTGCCGTAAACACCGGAAAGTCGCCGACGGTAATAACTATTGATGAAAAAGATCACCTCAGTGGAGACTTCGGTATTCGTGAATCGCATGCTGAAGCTGTTGTGTTGCGTCGTGTGCATGATATTTTTATGCATAACGGCTGGGCAATACGCAGTGATATGGAATTGTTGAATAATGCTTCACAAGCGTTATCTGCGACCAATCGTGTAATTGGTAATCATGGTGTTTATTTGGAAGAAGGTGCTAAAGCAGAGTGCTGCATTTTTAATACAACGGGCGGTCCAATTTACATCGGTAAAAATGCAGAGGTAATGGAAGGTGCTGTGTTGCGCGGCCCGATTGCAATCGGAGAAGGTGCGCAAGTAAAAATGAGTGCAAAGATATACGGCGATACCACTATTGGTCCGGGATGTAAAGTAGGAGGAGAAGTTACCAATGTGGTGTTTTTTGCTAATTCCAATAAAGGCCACGATGGTTATTTGGGCAATGCTGTCGTTGGAGAATGGTGCAATTTCGGTGCAGATACGAATTGCTCTAACCTGAAAAACAATTACGCAGACGTGAAGGTGTACAATTACGCGATGAGCGGCATGGAGAACACCGGTTTGCAATTCCACGGATTGATTTTCGGTGATCATGCTAAAACAGGCATCAATACCATGTTAAACACCGGTACTGTTGCAGGTGTTGGATCGAATGTTTTTGGTGGAGGTTTTCCTCCGGCATTTATTCCCGATTTTTCCTGGGGCGGTGCAGAAGAGCTAATGGAATATCGTTTGGATAAAGCATTAGAAACTATTGAACGCGTTTATCAGCGCCGCAATAAAACACTCGATGCAGGAGAACGTGCGATGTTAAAAGCCGTTTTTGATCGTACTGCGCATCTGCGTCGTTAAGCGACATATCGTCAGGTAAATAAGGGTGGCACGTGTATTGAAACATATACAGTGAATGCGTTGGTATTAGCGCGTTTTAACTATTTTGATCAATCAATAATCCGGTTTGCCTTAATCCGGCTGCCAATTTGACTATACTATGAGTAAAAAAAATATGTTTGGAGATCTGCAGTTGTCGAATATTGTGGATGAGGAGACGGAGTTTATTCCCTTAATGAGTCCGGAAGATGAAGAGCAGATGAACAATGAAGCGATTCCGGAACAATTGCCGATTTTGCCCTTGCGCAACACGGTGTTATTTCCGGGCGTTGTTATTCCGATAACAGTAGGTCGTGATAAGTCCATCAATCTGATTAAAGCAGCGTACAAAACCACCCGCACTATTGGTGTTGTTGCGCAGAAGAACGACGAAATTGAAGATCCGAAGTTTGAAGATTTACATCAAATCGGAACAGTGGCGCAGATCATTAAGATGTTGCGTATGCCCGACGGAAACACTACGGTTATTTTGCAAGGCAAACGCCGAATGAAATTGATCGAAGAAGTGCAGCAGGAACCATACTACGTGATGAAAGTAGCTGCGGTGCCTGAGATTATCCCTGCAAAAAACGATAAAGAATTCGAGGCTGTTATCGGTTCCGTAAAGGATACATCACAACTTATTATTCAGAACAATCCGCAAATTCCCTCCGAAGCCCAGATTGCCATTCGTAACATAGAAAGCGATAATTTCCTGCTCAATTTCATCTCTTCCAACATGAATGCGGAAGTGACAGAGAAGCAACAGATTCTTGAAATCAACGATCTGAAAGAACGAGCCACGTTTGTATTGCGTCTGTTATCGCGCGAACTGCAGATGGTGGAATTGAAAAATCAAATTCAGTCGAAAGTAAAAGTTGATATTGACAAGCAGCAACGCGAGTATTTTCTGCACCAGCAGATGAAAACCATCCAGGAGGAATTGGGTGGAAATCCGATGGAGCAGGAGTTGGCGGAATTGAAAGAACGTGCGAAAAAGAAATTGTGGAGTAAAGAAGTAGGAGATACGTTCCAGAAAGAAATCAGCAAACTGGAACGCATGAATCCTAATGCAGCGGAGTATTCAGTACAGATGAATTATCTGGAACTGTTGCTGGATTTGCCCTGGAATGAATTTTCACAGGATAATTTCGATTTGAAACGTGCGCAGGAAATACTGGATCGCGATCATTTCGGGATGGAGAAAGTGAAAGAACGCATTCTTGAACATCTGGCAGTACTGAAACTGAAAGGAAATTTGAAAGCTCCGATTTTGTGTTTGTATGGCCCTCCGGGAGTCGGAAAAACATCGTTGGGGAAAAGTGTAGCGGAAGCTTTAGGTCGCAAGTACATTCGCATGTCGTTGGGCGGATTGAAAGATGAATCTGAAATTCGAGGACATCGCAAAACGTATATTGGTGCAATGCCCGGACGTATTCTCCAGAATTTAAAGAAGGCCGGAACTTCCAATCCTGTTTTTATTCTCGATGAAATTGACAAAGTGGGCAGCAATTGGCAAGGCGATCCGTCTTCGGCATTACTGGAAGTGTTGGATCCGGAACAGAACAATACGTTTTACGACAACTTTGTAGAACTGGACTACGACTTGTCTAATGTGTTGTTTATTGCTACTGCAAATTCGCTTTCTACTATTCAGCCTGCATTGCGCGATCGACTTGAAATTATTGAAGTGAGCGGTTATACGCTGGAAGAGAAGATGGAAATTGCGAAGCGTCACTTAGTTCCGAAACAATTGGAAGAGCATGGCATGAAAAAAAATCAGCTGACGCTTTCCGATGCTACGTTAATGGCAATTGTAGACAATTACACGCGTGAAAGTGGTGTGCGTACACTGGAGAAACAAATAGCAAAAGTGACGCGTTATGCTGCGAAGAATATTGCATTGGAAAGCGATTACAAGAAGAAGCCGACACCTGCTGATCTGAATAAAATTCTGGGGCCTGCACACGAGAAAGATCGTTATCAGGGCAATGATGTGGCAGGTGTTGTAACCGGATTAGCTTGGACTCCTGTGGGCGGTGATATTTTATTTATTGAAACCAGCTTAAGCCGCAGCAAGTCGGGAAAATTAACTTTAACCGGAAATTTAGGCGATGTGATGAAAGAGTCTGCCGTGTTAGCGGTGGAATACCTGCGTGCACATGGTGTTGCTTCCGGAATTGCGCCTGAACTTTTCGATCAGTATAATATTCACCTGCACGTTCCTGAGGGCGCGACACCAAAAGATGGACCATCAGCCGGTATCGCTATGTTAACTGCAATTGCATCTGCATTTACGCAACGAAAAGTGAAAAAGAATCTGGCCATGACCGGTGAAATAACCTTGAGAGGTCGCGTGCTTGCTGTTGGTGGAATTCGAGAAAAATTGCTCGCAGCAAAACGAGCAGGAATCAAGGAAGTTATTCTGTGTGTAGACAACAAGAAAGACGTGGAAGAAATTAAACCGGAATATTTAAAAGGTTTAAGCATTCACTATGTGCAATACATGGATGAAGTGCTGCAACACGCTCTTTTGAAGGAGAAAGTGAAAAACGCGCTGGACATTAAAGTACTGCAAGAACTAAAAGCATAATTCTAATAAATCGGGGAGCAATAAAATTGCTCCTCGTTCGTTATTGGAGCGTCTTGTGTATATTCGTCATGTTATGAGAAAGTTGCTGCTCGTATTAAGTTTTGGTACCGTTTTGCAAATGAATGCTCAGATTGGCGGCAGTGCAGCATTCGCATCCCTTGATCTTCCGGCTTCCGCACGAATTGCGGCGCTTGGAGGGAAAGTAGGCAGCATTTACGACCACGATCTTCATCTCGGAATCTGGAATCCATCATTGTTGTCCGATACATGCGGTAGTCAGGTGGCATTCAGTTTCGCCGATTATTTTACGGATATCAAATTTGGATACGCAGCATTAGCATACCATTTCGATAACATCGGAACGTTCTCATTAACCGGAACGCGCATTGATTACGGAAGTTTCCGTGAAACAGACGCCACAGGTGCAACAATCGGAGAATTTACGGCAGGAGAGTATGGCGTAACATTAGGATACAGCCGCGCTCTGCAACATAACTTTACGTTTGGTGCTAACTTGAAATTTCTGCAGTCGAATTTGTATTTGTGGCGCGCCAATGCCTTAGCTGCCGATGTGGCGGTATCTTGGCATCATCCTGAAAAGAATTTATCGGCCAGTGTTTTAATGCGTAACGCAGGATTGATGATGCGCACATACACGGGAGGAAATCGTGAAAAATTGCCGTTTGAAATTTTAGGCGGCATTTCATTTAAGCCTAAACACGCGCCGTTCCGCCTGTCGGTGACGTTACAAAATCTTGATCAATGGGATTTAACTTATGAGGATCCTGCGAATCCATCAGTATCGGTTGATCCGTTGACCGGTGATTCCATTCGTGTTTCGAAATTCCGTCGTGCATCGGATATGTTGGGAAGACATGTGGTGTTTGGTACAGAAATTTTGATTGGCAAGGTTGTTTCTTTGCGTTTCGGATATAATTATCAGCGCCGGAAAGAATTGGCTATCGGAACACGTCAGGGAGCTGTGGGATTATCGTTCGGAGCAGGCATCCGCATTTTTAAAGTTAATCTGGCATACGGACGTTCTATTTATCATTTAGCCGGTGGCGTAAACACGTTCAGCATGAGTGTACGCGTGAATGATTTTATAAAGCCGTAATCATGATCGTTCCGGAATCGTGGAATGAGGAACGTCATTATCTGGTGCGTGAGTTTATTTTCGCTGATTTTAAATCTGCATTTTATTTCATGACAGCTGTTGCAGGGATTGCAGAAGAGTTGAATCATCATCCCGACTGGAGCAATTCCTACAATCGAGTTACCATTCGTTTAACTACGCACGATGCAGGAAATACAATTACTGAGAAGGACATCATCTTAGCGAATCGTATTAACGAAGTGTTCGGAAAATTCAGGTAATTTGTATTATGCTTTTCCGTTATTTCAAAATATTCTGGTGTTTACCGGTAATCCTTTTTCTTAATGGATCGGCTCCTAATTCCTTGCAGCTTGCTATTCAGCAGTTGCAAACTGATCAGGGATTAGCTCCCGGATTTTTTGCTTTCCATGCGATAACTACTGACAGTGGTAATGTGATGGGTTCACACAATCCGGAACTTGCCGTTATTCCAGCAAGTACGATGAAGATCATTACAACTTCTGCTGCACTGGGAATATTGGGCGAAAATTTCCGTTACCATACCAATATTTCTTACACGGGTAAATTCGATTCATTAAGCTGTGTTTTGCAAGGAGATGTCTTCATTGAAGGAAGTGGCGATCCTACTTTGAATTCCGAATATTTCAATGCTTCGAATCAATCCGGCATCGCGGATCAATGGGCAGAAATTTTAAAAGCAAAAGGTATTCGGAAAATTACCGGACGAATTGTAGCGTCAACAATAGGGTGGAGTGATAACGCCATTCCAGACGGATGGACCTGGGGTGATATTGGCCAGTATTATGGAGCAGGTGCTTATGGCATTGCGTGGTCGGATAACAAAATCAAACTGTATTTTAATTCTTCAACCGATTCTGTTTATCTCAATACTATGAAACCTGCAGATGCGGGTGTGTCGATTGTATTGAAAGCCGATGTTGGTGGCGCGAAAGACAATCTTTTAGGATACTGTGCACCGTATCAATCGTTTTGTACCATGCAGGGACGTTTGCCGGCCAATCAGAAGAACTTTGAAGTGGAAATTGCGCATCCCGATCCTGCATTGCAATGTGCGCGTGATGTGCGATCTGCATTAAGTGCGAGTGGAATAACCGTGACCGGCGTTGCCACTACAACGCGTATAGCAACAATTCCCAAATTGGATTCATCCCGAACCTTGCTTCACAAGCATCAATCGGTTCCGTTGCGTCAAATTGTGAAGCATATCAATAAAAAAAGCGACAATGTATTCGCCGAACAATTACTACGAACCTTAGGTAAATCGACAGGGAATGAAGGTTCGACAGAAAACGGAGTTGCTGCGGTATTGGCATTTTGGAAAAAGAAAGGTGTGCCGATTCAGCAAATTCACATGACTGATGGGAGCGGTTTATCGCGGTCTAATTTGGTAACTGCATCTGCTTTATCACAAATTTTACGGTTGTGTTTGCAACAAAAATGGAACGAGGCCTTTGAAACGTCTTTACCTGTTGCAGGCAAAGAGGGCTCGTTGACATCCTTATGCAAAGGAACTTGTGCCGAGAATAATTTGCATGCTAAAAGCGGTTATATCAATCGCGCGCGAGGTTACGCCGGTTACGTGAAAACAACATCAGGTAAAAAGGTGTGCTTTACACTATTAGCGAATAATTATTCCTGCTCGCCGTCTGATATGAAAAAGAAGCTGGAGAAGATTCTTGTGAAGTTGGCTGAACAGTAGTTTATTTATCCGGCACTGCGCGATTAAGGAATTTTTCAACCAACGGAACCAGTGGGAGAAACATCAAGATTCCCAACACATTAAAGAGGATGTGCGCATTCACTATTTGTTGCTGCGGCGAAGCGTGATCACTGATCCACGTTACTAGCTGTGTAAATGGATAGAAGAAAATCAATCCGAACAAGATAGTAATGAGATTGAATGTGAAATGAAACAAACCTGTACGCAACGCTTGTCGTGTTCCATTGATTGTTGCTAATAACGTATTGCCAACCGTACCGAGTTCTGCCCCCAGCATAATTGCAATTCCTGCAGTTACCGATAAAAGATGTTGTTTCACCAGCTTCACCGTAATGCCCATCATTGCGGTAGACGATTGCAGCATGAGTGTAAATAAAGCACCTAATCCTGCGCCTTGAAACGGATCATCTAAATGTTGCAACGTCTGTTTAATTTCTTGTGAATCCTGTAAAGGACGCACGCCGATTTCCATTAGTGTTAATCCGCTAAATAGTAATCCCATAAGGAACAGCAATTTGCCCCAATGTCCTTGCTTTTGTGTTTTAAATAGTCCCCACAGGATTACACCAACCACTAACGCAATTGGAGGTACAAGTCCCGTATTAATATTTAATAACTGATTGCTGATTGCTGTTCCAAGATTGGCTCCGAGCACAATTCCGATAGACTGTCGAAACGTTAACTGTCCCGCTGTAACCAATAGAATAGAAATTATGATTACGGTTGAAGAAGAATTGAGGAGAATCGTGGCGAACGTTCCGGTTACGATCGCAGTAAATAGATTTTTGGTAAACCTACTTATCCATCGTTTTGATTTTTCACCAACAAGGTGGTTGATCGTATCGGAGATGTGTCGAATAGCGACAAGAAATAGTGCAATTCCTCCACCAATCCATACGTACCACGGTAAGTCTTCGAAAAATTGCACTACTTCTTACTCACTAATTTTCCGTTTTCCCACTTTTCCTGGCGTGTCATTTTTCCTTTATCATCGAAAAATTTCCATTCGCCGTTACGTGCAGGAATAAAAGGTTTACCACCGGCAGGAATGTCCTGATAAGCCCCGCTTACCGCTACTTTGCCGTTCGGGTGATATTCTACATACTTTCCGGTGAAACCAAATACGTACCAATTATATTCTGCTTTCAATTTACCATCGCAGTAATATTTTTTAACGGGAAGCGCTTGTTCGGAAGTAGGACGATACGAAACCATCACTTGGCCGTTGTCGCACCATTGTGTAATTGTACCGAGCTTGCCTGCTTTGTGGTATACGTTTTCACTTTTCTTTTTTCCGGATGCGTAATAGTTGGTTACGTACACGGAATCGTTCGCTTGCTTGTTTTCAGCCGTTACTTTTCCATCGGCGCTCCAGCTTTTACCAACAGGAAATGCTTCCAGCCATGATCCTTCATAGTTGTATTCCGAATGCAAAGTGCCATTGCTATGCCACATTTTCCACACTCCTTTACGATTTCCGTAATTGTCGAAATGTTGTTCTGCGTATGGTTTCCCCAAAGCGAAATCGTAATATAAATTCCAATCGCCTTTGCGGTATTTTTCTTTCAATTGATAAAAAGTATCCGTTTTATAAATAGCCATTTCCACAAAACCGGTATCCTGATAACACGCTTTGTTGCTTTCTTGCGCATTAACGCTAATGATATTCATCACAGCCATACATCCAATTAAAAGCAGCTTATTCATAACGTTCATTTTAAGTACATATGCAGCTATTATGCCAATTTTGAAATCATGATGTTGCGGATCATTGCAAATTCATCGGCTTTCAACGATGCGCCACCGATTAAACCACCATCCACATCCGCACAAGAAAACAAGGCATCGGCATTTCCGCTGTTACAACTTCCTCCGTACAAAATAGATGTGTTCTGCGCCACTTCAGCGTTCCAAATGGCTTCAATTTCCTTACGAATGAAAGCATGCATTTCTTGCGCTTGATCAGGACCTGCAGTTTTTCCGGTACCGATAGCCCAAACCGGCTCGTATGCAACAAACACCGACGAAGCGTGTTCTGCGTTTATCTTGCCCAGCACTTCATGCAGCTGCCTTTTTACTGTTTCAAAATGACGATTAGTATCGCGTTCCTCAAGTGTTTCACCTACACAATAAATTACTTGAAGTTGTTCTTCAAAACAGCGCGTAATTTTCTGTACTAATTCGGCGTGAGATTCGCGTTGATATTGTCTACGTTCTGAATGCCCGATAATCACGGATGTTACACCACACGATGCCAACATAGCTGCACTAACTTCACCGGTGTAAGCGCCACTTTTTTCGTGATGACAGTTTTGTGCCGCAACCTGCAAACCGTTTGTTGAACCAACAATACGTGTTGCCTCAGTCAACCAAACGTAAGGTGGAGCAATAATGGTTTGTAGTAAAGGATGCGTTTGTTGTTGTACCGAAAAATTCACTTGCCCGATTAATGATAATGCTTCGGCAAGGGAAGTATTCATCTTCCAGTTTCCCGCAATAATTTTTTTTCTCATGATGAAACGATTATTGCAAACGCACTCGTGGATCGAGAATAGCGTAAGCGATATCAACGATGATATTGATCAGTACGAAGAACGTAGCGAAAACTAAAGTGCTGCCCATCACAACAGGAAGGTCGTAATTGAATAACGCTTCAACAACGGCATTGCCAATTCCTTTCCAATCGAAAACGGCTTCCACGAATGCAGCACCGGCCATCAACCCGGCAAACCATCCGGAAATAGCCGTCACTACGGGATTAAGAGCATTCTTTAACGCGTGTACGATAATTACTTTGAAGTTCGCCAAACCTTTTGCACGTGCTGTTCTGATATAATCAAACGACATCACTTCCAACATAGAACTTCTGGTCAATTGAATAATTAATGCCAAAGGGCGAATTCCCAAAGTAAACGCAGGAAGAATCAAATTCTTCAAATCCAGATATTGATCGCCGGTGTACACGTCTGTTGAATACAAACTTCCGATATTCTTCAATCCCGTATAATCCCGCAACAGATAACCGAACAACCATGCAATGATTAATGCAAAGAAGAACGAAGGTCCGGCCATTCCAAGTGTTGAGAATACGGAAACCATTCTGTCGAACCAGGAGTTTTTGTAAATCGCTGTAAGCACGCCGAAGATAATTCCGATGATGGATGCAAAAACAATAGCAGACAACGCTAACACCATCGTTTCCGGCAAGGAACCGCTGATAATTTCCCAAACGGGACGTTGATTGATGTACGAACGTCTGAGGTAGGGCGTTTTTAAAATTAACTCGTTATTGCCTCCAACGCTGAACAATCGAATCGGATCTCCATACTTCTTCGGATCCAGATAATAACGATCTGTCGAATCTTTAACATCATGTATTGAAACGAAAGACAAGTCATTTAAAAACAGCAAATACTGTTTGTGCATGGGCAAGTCCAGATTCAAATCTTTACGAATGATCTCCAGCGATTTTTCATCGGTGCGCTGACCCATACGCATACGCGCCGGGTCGCCGGGCAGTACGTTGAACAGAATGAACACCGTAGTCAGTACTCCGAAGAGCACCAGAAATCCATAAAAAAATCGTTTGGCTATAAACTTGCCCACAGGCTTAGTGCGTTAATTCTTTAAACTTGGGGAAATCATTGTAGTGCCACATTGCGGTGGCAACTCCTTTTTTCAACTGCACTAATCCCGGGTTCGAGCGTATTACTGTTTTTAAAGCAGTTCCGTCCACATAATAAATCGGGAATTCAGCACCGGTTTCTGCACGGAAGGCTTGAATCTGTTCAGTGCCGGCTGCGCTTAATCCGTTAAACGGAATTCCTTTTGCAAGACATTCCTGATAAAACGCATTGACCTGCCCCATAATCTTTCGATCTGTTTTAGATAAATCGTACATCACTACGAAGTAAGCAGTGCCCGGAACTTGCAATAACGAATCATTTAGTGCCATTCCCGATTCCGGTTCAGAGATATTGAAATCCATTATGGTTGCCGCACAATTCCCTTTACGCAATACTTCATCATATCGGCAATACCATTCCCACAAGGTGTCTTCCGGAAGTTCCTTAATGCCAAAACCTTTGATTTCATTGGTTTTCGCATGTTTGTAGTAGAAGGTCATCTTTACGGAATCGGGCTGACAGCCGGTTTCAGCAGGAATTTTATTCTGAGATGCTTCGTGATAATTAGTTCCAATCGCATACGGACGAAAATCAATTACCGGAAGGTGTTGCCACGTGTACACAGGAAACCAGAACGAAAGGAAGGTTCCGATAGCAGCAGTACCCGCCAACGCAATTGAACTTTTGAAAATAGGTTTGATGTTCTTTTCACCAACCATGAGTACAGTGATGAGAATAAGCAAAATCAAATCCTTCCAGAACGATTCCCAAGGAGTGAGCTTGATTGCGTCTCCGAAACATCCGCAGCTGGTTACTTTGTTGCAACACGCGCTGTAGAACGTGAGAAAACTGAAAAAGACAATCATGGCAAGTAACAGCCAGAGTGTCCATCGCACCTGTACGCCTATGAGCAGAAAAATTCCCAGAACAATTTCTGCAGCACACAGGGTTATTGCTAAAAACAAGGAGTTTTCCGAGAAGAAATGCCAGAACGGCTGCCATGAACTTTTTGCAGGTGGAGCAGCAACTGTAGCTTCTTGCGAGGTCGGTTGACAAGGAATACCTTTCGCAGCTTCGCCGGCAACTTTCATTTCACAACTGAAACCCTGACCAAATACTTCGAAGTATTCCTGCAGCTTGTAACTGAAACCTACAGGGTCATTGGCTTTAATGAAGCCCGAGAAAATAAATAATCCACCAACAGCAATTCTTGTCAACTGCGTAAGGATATTAATTCTACCAACAAACGTGTTGAGGTTGATGATCAATACCACTGCGCCCAGGACCAATCCCAGATGCAATTTGCTAAAGCAGGGCGGACACAATACAAAAAAAAGCACTGCCAATCCGACAGATGCTATAGCACGAAATGCTCGACTTTTCAGAAAATTCATACGCTATTTGCCTTCGGTAAGTCTGATTAAAGCAAATATAGCGTAATTGATGATATCGAAGTAGTTCGCATCAATGCCTTCAGAGATCACGGTTTTGCCCTGATTGTCTTCTATTTGCTTTATTCGTAACAGTTTTACAAGAATTAGATCGGTTAAACTGGACACACGCATATCGCGCCAGGCTTCACCGTAATCATGGTTTTTTTTCTCCATGAGATCTTTTGCCGCTTGTGCATATTTCGTGTACAAGCTCATGGTTTCGTCAACCGGCATTTCCATTCGATCATCTTTGGCCAGTTCCAGCTGAATGAGAGCGATGATGGAATAATTCACCATTCCGATGTATTCACCGCGAATATCATCTTCTATTTGCTGTGTGCCGGTTTGTTCGATGGTACGAACACGATTAGCCTTAATAAAAACCTGATCAGTAATGGAAGAAATGCGGAACATGCGCCACGAAGTTCCATAGTCTTGCAGTTTCTTTTGAAAGATGTCCCTGCAGTTACTTATTATTGCGTCGTATTGTTGCGACGTTGTTGCACTCATAAGTTGTAAATAAGATGCCACAAGATAAGGACTTTCGGGCGGTAGTGAATGCGATTCGTGAGGGAAAACGAAACCCCCTGATAATGGGAATTTTGAACGTTACTCCCGATAGTTTTTACGATGGAGGAAGTTATGCCGACACCACGGAGATATTGCGTGCTGCAGCAGTCATGATTGCTGATGGTGCGGAAATTCTGGATATCGGCGCGGTTTCCACTCGACCGGGTTCTGTTGCTCCCGATGTTGAAGAAGAATGGTTACGTTTGCAACATGCGTTAACAGCAATGCGCCGGGAGTTTCCGGGAGTTTTTATTTCCATAGACACCTATAGGGCAGAAGTCGCTCGTAAAGCGGTTTCGGAAGGTGCAGATATCATCAATGATGTGTCAGCGGGTATGATGGATTCGGATATGTGCGCAACAATCGGACAAATGAAAGTGCCTTACATAGCCATGCACATGCAGGGAACGCCGCAAAATATGCAGCAACAGCCAACTTACAACGATGTTACTGCAGAGGTTTTGGCATTTTTATCGGAACGCGCACAGTTGTTTGAAGCAGCCGGATGTCCTGTGGTTATTGCAGATCCGGGATTTGGATTCGGAAAAACGATTAAGCACAATTATCAATTGCTGCATGAATTGGAGCAGATCACATTGCGCTTTCCAACATTGGTGGGAATCTCCCGAAAATCCATGATCTATAAAGTGCTGCAATCAAATGCTGCCGGTGCGTTGAATGGAACTACGGTTGCAAATACCCTTGCTTTGATCAAAGGCGCACATATTTTACGAGTTCATGATGTAAAGGAAGCGCGCGAAACGGTGGAAATCGTCGCAATGATGAAATCTTCGGTAACTTAGTCCACCGATTTATGATCCATCCATTATTCATAGCGTTTCGATGGCAAGACATGGTAGATATTCTACTGGTGGCCATCTTGCTGTATCAGTTATATAAACTGGTGCGCGGAACTGCGGCGTTGAATATTTTTATCGGTATCGCCATATTTTACTCGGTTTTTCGTTTGGTGCGCTTGTTGGATCTTGAGCTTTTTTCGAGCATTTTGGGCAAGTTCATTGATGTCGGTGTGATCGCATTGCTGATCGTATTTCAACAGGAATTGCGCCGATTCTTCCTTTTTGTAGGAACGAATAATATCATCAATCGCGGGCAAATTCGTAAAACACTTTTCTCGTGGAAAGATGATGGGCGCGATAATACTTTAGACATTAACGCAGTTGTAAAGGCGTGTCGCAATATGTCCGAAACCAAAACAGGAGCGATTATCGTGTTCACGAAAAACAATGATTTGAAGTTTTACATCAACACGGGCGATCCTGTAGATGCGAATGTTACGGTGCGAATGCTGGAAAGTATATTTTATAAAAATAGTCCGCTTCACGACGGAGCCGTGATCATTACGGATAATACGATAAAGGCCGCGCGTTGTGTATTACCGGTAACGGAGAACCCTGATTTCCCTGCACATTTAGGAATGCGTCACCGTGCTGCAGTGGGAATAACGGAAAATTCGGATGCTTTTGCCGTCGTAGTTTCCGAGCAAACAGGAGGAATCTCTTTCTTTAAAGGAGGAGAAATGATTCCGGCATTAACCGTAGAACGTTTGCGGGAATTGCTCGAGAAAGAACAATAAGCGCGCTTACTTACCGCCTTTTTGGATGATATCGTTAATCATCAGACTATCCGGCTTACCTAAATACTGAATCAATACTTTAGCATTTTCAGCATACGTAGTGTTCGGATATTTGTCAATCAAATACTGATAAATAATACGAGCACGTTCGGTTCCGTCTTTCGTGTGTTCCAGATGATCGTCGTAATTCAGTGCCGCCATCAAGCAGGCATCTGCATATCGCGGATAACCTTTATGGTTCTCCATAATTTGTTCGAGATAAATTGCGGCTTGCTGGTAGTTTCCGGTGCCTCGAGATAAATCTGCCGCACGCAATAAATATTCCGGAGTCAAACTGTCTTTTGGATAAAGTGCTATAAAATCACTGTACGCCTTAATTCCCGCCAATGCCAGCTTGCTATCAAATTGCTTGCTTGCTTTAATTGCAGCCTCAGCATCGGTAACTGCTTTAATGTACATGTCGCGTCCCGAAGCACGTTCCAGACTGTCTTTTACTTTTTGCTCGTTGGCGGTGTTGTTATTGTCACCACATGATGCAGCACCTAACACAGCTGCCATTACTCCTAAGAAAATCAATTTTTTCATAACAAGTTATTTGTTTGGAAATCGCATTCTGTAGTTTACTTCTACGCGTCCTTTGGAGATGTCATTCAATTTACTTTGAAGCAATCGCTTGCGCAGCGGACTGATACGATCTACAAATAATTTTCCTTCAATGTGATCGTATTCGTGTTGTATGATGCGCGCTGCAATGCCTTCAAATGTTTTGGTATGTTCTTTGAAATTGCGGTCGAAGTAGGTGATGTGTACCACAGATTTGCGGCTGACATCTTCACGGATTTTCGGAATGCTTAAACAGCCTTCGTTAAACTTCCATTCTTTACCTTCTTCTTTCGTAATGCGGGGATTGATAAACACTTCTTTGAAATCACCGAGTGCTTTTTCTTCTTCGGTTTCGGCATCTTCTGCGAAAGGTGCGCCATCTACAATAAAGAGTCGAATACTTTTCCCGATTTGGGGTGCAGCCAGCCCAACGCCGGAAGCATTGTACATGGTGAGGTACATGTTATCAATTAATTGCTCTAATTCCGGATAATCCGGGGTGATGTCCGCACCTTGTTTTTTCAAAACCGGATCACCGTATGCCACAATAGGAAGAATCATGCTGCAAAGATACGCTACGAAACTAATTTTCAGCGGGGCATTTCCATGAAGTGTTGCAATAATATAGTTGCTGAAACTTCGTCCACTAATGCCTTATTCTGACGGTCTTTTTTCTTAACACCGGAAGCAAAAATGGCTTGGGATGCCATCTTTGACGTGAAGCGCTCGTCAACACGAACAATTTTTTTGTCCGGGAACTTCGCCGATATTTTTTCGGAAAACGTATGACAGGCTTGTGTGGCGTGCGTATCCGAACCATCCATGCGCTTCGGATCACCGATAACAACTACATCAACCGTTTCCTGATTAAAATACTTTTCCAGCCACGTATAAATTTCGGGAGTGTTAACGGTAGTTAATCCTGTGGCAATAATTTGTAACGGATCAGAAACCGCAATGCCGCAACGCTTCATCCCGTAATCAATTGCCATTAATCGTCCCATAGGTTCAAAGTTAAATTTAACTAACGAGTATTTGTAATCAAATTTGGAATCGTTCTTGTAGTGTAATAACTTTGTAATTACGTAAATTGTGCTATGCAACTATCAATTATTCAAATCGGCAACTCTAAAGGGTTACGAATTTCCAAGACGATACTTGAACGGTATCAAATTACCGATAAAGTAGAAATGATTCTGGAGAAGGGGCAGATTGTGCTGCGTCCTATCGCTGAGCCACGAAAAGGTTGGGATAAAGCATTTAAGAAAATGCATGAAGAAGGTGATGATCAGCTGTTGATGAATGATGTTTTTGAAGATGAAGATTTTGACGAATGGAACTAAACCAATACGACATTATCCTGGTCAATCTTGATCCAACTTTAGGAAGTGAGATTAAGAAGACGCGTCCATGTGTCATTATTTCACCTAACGAGATGAATTACCATTTACGGACAATTATTGTTGCACCAATGACAACTCAGGGGCGAAAATATCCAACTCGTATTAAAGTCAAATATCAGAATAAAACGGGATGGATTGTGATTGATCAGATCAGGACAATTGACAAATTGAGGGTTGTGAAGCGATTGGGCTCTTTGACCGAAAAAGAACTTCGGGAATGTAAAGATGTTATTCGTGAAACATTTGTGGATTAATAGTTCCTGCTAATTCAACGATTCGCCAATTAGCTAGTTTGCTCATTATCATGTGAGAATTAGTTTCCAGCATTCAATTGCATTGACGTATTTTCGCGTCATGATGAATGAACTGCAAGTTAAAATTGAAGCTGCCTGGAACGACAGAGCGTTGCTGCAACAAACCGAGACACAAGATGCTATTAACGCGGTAATCGAACTGCTGGACAAAGGTCAGCTGCGTGTTGCCGAACCACAAGGCGATACCTGGCAAGTAAACGACTGGGTGAAAAAAGCCGTGATCTTATATTTTCCTATTCGCAAAATGGAAACCATTGAAGTGGGTCCTATGGAGTTTCACGATAAGATGGCATTGAAGAAAAATTATGCCGAATTGGGAGTTCGCGTGGTTCCTCATGCTGTGGCTCGTTACGGCGCATTTTTGGCAAAAGGAGTTATCATGATGCCAAGTTACGTGAACATCGGTGCTTATGTCGATAGCGGAACTATGGTGGATACATGGGCTACTGTGGGCAGTTGCGCGCAAATCGGGAAAGACGTGCACTTGAGCGGGGGTGTTGGAATTGGCGGAGTACTGGAACCCGTACAGGCGGCACCGGTCATCATCGAAGATGGTGCATTTATCGGTTCGCGTTGCATTGTTGTGGAAGGATGTCGTGTGGGTAAAGAAGCGGTTTTAGGTGCGAACGTGGTATTGACGGGATCAACGAAAATTATTGATGTTACCGGTGATACTCCGGTTGAATATAAAGGCTTTGTTCCACCGCGCTCTGTGGTGATTCCGGGAAGTTATACCAAAGAATTTGCTGCGGGTGCATATCAGGTTCCGTGTGCGCTGATTATTGGAAAGCGCAAAGAGTCTACAGATTTGAAAACTTCGCTGAACAATGCGTTACGCGAATATGATGTAGCCGTATAATGCGATTTTTGATCTGCATTGTTGTTTTATTTTCTACCGTTCTGTACGGACAGGACAATGCTGCGCTGCGTTACGTTACGCCTTTTGATGAATTGATTCCTAAGATTCTTCCATTGGAAGTTCGACAGATAACCGATACCGTTTTTTTTAAGCGTGCAATCGGATTTAACACATGGGCCGGAAAAACAGGCACAGCGCAGTGGACGACAGTTTGTACGAACAGAAAAGGCAAGGAGGAAATCTGTGCGCAGGGAACAACGATGATCCAGAAAGATCAAAACAATCGTCTTGTTCACTATCAGGAAATGGATGCAACGGGCAAAACGCTAATTAAAGAAATCATCATCAAATGGCTCATTGCAGATAAACCGAATTTGGTGGTGCATCAATCCATTCAAGGACAAGAACGCGTGCTGGATTCTTTGGAATATTCTTACAACAATGCCGGATTGGTTTCATCCATTAAACACCGGAAAATTCAAGGAACACGCGATACAACGATTACATCTTCATTGTTATACAACAACAAGAATCAACTTATAGTGTACACTCATGCCCAACATGGTGGTGTGCAAGGGACTTTCCTATTCACGTACAACGAATTCGGCTGGATTACGCGACGCGTATTTTCAGAACAACAGTCACAGGTAGTTGTAGCAGTGGATTCAGTGAGCTATCAAGCAATCGGTGATTCGACATCGTATTACTATGGAGCACATTTTCTTTCTCTGGGCGGCAGCGGGGCATGGATGGAAGTTGATCGATGTGTTACATCAGCACAACTGTATCCGCATTGGCGCGATTATTATTGGTCGGTGGATGAACGTGTGAACACCCGGTACAACTTGCGTAAGAATGAATATGTGACGATTAATTATTCGAACGGAAAAGTTCAGGAAGCAGGAATTTACAGGTACAATGAAACGGTTATTGAAAGGCATTACTACATGGGATCACCGCAGGACAACGTGTATTCGTGGTCGATAGAATTAATTTATACTGAAAAAGGAAAACGAATTAAGGTATCGACGAATAACGTTGATGTTTTGGGCAACTCCGGGATACGCGAGACTCAGGTCTTCTATTATACTTCGGGAAAAAGGACCGGGAAAATCAGCAGTATTACTACCCGCGATTATCGTTTTACGGTTCGATGAGCTAGGTGCCAAATTTGGTGTACACGGCCAGGTCCCAAAATCGGTTATCAAAATAGCCACGATCCTTGTAATGGGCCTCTTTTACAAACCCCAAGTGTTCCAATAAATATATTGCACTCTTATTGTCGGGTGAAACTTTCGCCTCTATAGTGTGCAACTGCATTTCATTTAATCCGTAATTCACTATTGCGGCAACAGCTTCCACCGCATATCGTTTGCCCCAGAAACGAATATCCATTTCACCGCCAATCTCGGCACGACGATTTTGCACTTCAATGGAATTAAAGCCGCAAGTTCCAATTAGTTCATTCTCCCGATTAAATCCGGCCCAGGCAATTACTTGTTTATTGTTGTAATTATCGTTCACCTTGCCAATAAGTTCCTCCGCTTGTTGCAACGTTTGCATATTCGGACGCGGAATGAACTCGTTGATTCTTCCATTGCTGCGCATTCCGAATACGGCATTTGCATCAGCAGCTTGTAATTGTCGCAGGATTAATCGTGGAGTTTGGATTATCGGGAATTCTTCGAAGCAGCGGAGATTGATCATAGCTTAGAATTTGTTTCGAAAGGTACATGAAGTGCGTTGCATTTGCACATTACCGTGTACCTTTGAGGTATCGAAAAAATTCTTGTCATACAAACTGCATTTACAGGCGATGTCGTTCTGGCAACACCTGTTTTGGAAGCGTTACATCAACGATATCCTTCAGCGCATGTGGATGTTTTAGTGCGCAAAGGCAATGAAGGATTGTTGCTGGGTCATCCGTTTCTACGACAGGTGCTGATTTTTGATAAGAAGAAAAGTAAATTGGCACATCTCTGGGAGTTGTTGCTGACTGTGCGTCGTGAACGATATGATGCGGTAATTAATTTACATCGTTTTGCATCGTCAGGAGTTATTGCCGGTTTTTCGGGTGCGAAGATTCGTGCAGGATTTGATAAAAATCCGATCTCCTTTCGGTACACGCATACTGCTAAACACGAAATTGGTAACGGCAAACATGAAGTGCGTCGTAACCTGGATCTGATTGCGCCATGGGTTGGTCAGGTTACTTTTCGACCCACTTTATACCCAACGGCTCAAGACGAAAAAATGGTCTCGTTTCATAAAAGCAAACGGCCTTATGTCTGTATTGCGCCAACATCAGTTTGGTTTACTAAACAATGGGCGAAAGAGCGTTGGATGGAATTGATCCGATTAATTCCTGCGTCGCATACCATTTATGTTTTGGGTGCGCCCGGCGATCGTGCGTTGTGTGATGAAATCATTCAAAAATCGGGAGTAGCGCATGCAGCAAACTTATGCGGACAACTGACGTTTTTACAATCTGTCGCTTTGATGAAAGACGCCAAGATGAATTACGTGAACGATTCTGCTCCATTACATTTCGCCTCATCGGTGAACGCCCCGGTCACTGCAATTTTTTGTTCGACGGTTCCTGCTTTTGGTTTTGGTCCTTTGTCAGATGTGGCCCATGTTATTGAAACGCAAGAAGCCCTGAAGTGCCGTCCTTGCGGTCTTCACGGACATGAATCCTGTCCCGACGGACATTTTCGTTGTGCGCTGTCTATCTCTGCAGAACGAGTTGCAGCAACGCTTCCGGCGTGAAGGAAGTGATTACCTTTGCCGCAATGAAAGAACATTTGCGACATCCCGTTTTTGCCGTTGTTTCTGAGCTTGCTGCAGAACTGAAGCTGGATGCGTATGTGATCGGTGGCTTTGTGCGCGATGCTATTTTGGAGCGTCCTTGTAAAGACATTGATATTGTTGTGGTTGATCCGAAGCACAAAACAGAACGTCCCGGAATTGCATTGGCAGAAGCAGTTGCTAAGCGGGCAGGAGTAAAGGTGCATGTGTTTCGGAATTTCGGAACCGCACAAATTAAATTGGATGATTACGAGGTAGAATTTGTGGGTGCTCGTCGCGAATCGTATCAACGTGAATCGCGCAAACCGATTACGGAAGACGGCACATTGGAAGATGATCAGTTGCGTCGCGATTTCACGATTAATGCAATGGCGTTGGATTTACATCCCGCACGCTTTGCACAGTTAGTCGATCCATTTTCAGGTCTGGATGATCTCACCTCGAAATGTATTCGCACGCCGCAAGATCCTGATGTTACATATTCTGATGATCCGTTACGCATGATGCGTGCTATACGATTCGCTACACAATTAAAGTATACAATTGTTCCCGAATCGTTGGAAGCTATTACCCGTAATGCCCATCGCATCAGCATTGTATCGAAAGAACGTATTGCGGACGAACTCAACAAGATCATTCTTGCGCCGGTACCAAGTATAGGTTTCAAATTGTTGTTTGATTCGGGATTATTAAAATTAATTTTTCCTGAAATGACGGCCTTGCACGGTGTTGAATATGTGAAAGGTAAAGGTCATAAGGATAATTTTTATCACACTTTACAAGTGTTGGATAACGTGGCACAACGCAGCAATAACTTATGGTTACGCTGGGCTGCCATTTTACATGATATCGCTAAACCGGCTACTAAACGTTTCGAACCTGAACACGGATGGACGTTTCACGGACACGAAGATCGCGGAGCACGCATGACGCCTAAGATTTTTGCTGCATTGAAATTGCCATTGAATGAACACATGAAGTACGTGCAGAAGCTCGTGCAATTGCATTTGCGTCCTATCGCGTTATCCAAGTCGGAAGTGAGTGATTCCGCAATTCGTCGCTTGTTATTTGAAGCAGGCGATGACATTGATGATTTAATGATCTTGTGCGAGAGTGATATTACATCGAAACAAGAAGAACGTGTGCAGCGGTATTTAAAGAACTTTCAATTGGTGCGTGAGAAGTTGAAGGAGATTGAAGAGAAAGATCATTTACGCAATTGGCAACCTCCTGTAACCGGAGAAGACATCATGAAAGCATTCGGTATCGAACCAAGTTTGCAAGTGGGTATTTTGAAAAATGCGTTGCGTGATGCTATTTTGGACGGAATTGTTGCCAATAATAGACCTGCAGCCTGGGCTTATATGATCGAGCAAGGGGAGAAGTCCGGTTTGAGAGTTAAAAGTGAGTACACTACGCCGAATCCGTTGGAATTACCGGTTAAAGAAAATGCAGATGAGAATTCCAAGCAATAAAGTTGCGGATATTCTGAGCTTCTTCCGAAGCGAACTCGCGGGGCATTATGACGACGAGGAAATCACTCGTTTGGCGGAATGGTGTTTTGAGGAATTTATCGGTTGGACAAAAACGGATTTGTTGTTGAATCATGAGCGCACGGTGAATGAATCGGATTTATTAAAATTCAATTTTGCGGTAAAAGATTTGAAGCGCGGACGACCAATTCAATATGTGTTGGGTAAAGCGTATTTCCACGGTTTGGAATTTTATGTAGATGATAATGTATTAATTCCTCGTCCGGAAACAGAAGAGTTGGTGCAGTTAATTATTGATGAAGAGCGCGGAAAGAAAAGAACTCCCGTTATTGTTGATATCGGAACGGGCAGTGGTTGCATTGCTATTGCGTTGAAGAAGAAAATTCCTCATGCTCATGTATATGCATTAGATGTATCTGTAGGAGCATTGGCTGTCGCCAAACGCAATGCGACTGCCAACGATGCTGAAATCCATTTTTTGCTCAGCGATGTACTGGATAAAACGGCGCACGAACACATTCCCGCATGCCATATTATAGTTAGCAATCCTCCATACGTTACAGAGAAGGAATCCGGAGAAATGTTGGCGCGAGTAAAGGACTACGAGCCACATCTGGCATTGTTTGTAAAGGATAACGATCCATTGATATTTTATAAATCAATAGCTCAACTTGGAAGAGATAAGTTAAAAGAAGACGGTTTGTTGGCTTTTGAGATCAATGAACAATTGGGCTACGAAACTTGCATTTTGTTGCAACAGGAAGGTTATCGTGATGTTCGGTTATTGAAAGATATGCAAGGAAAGGATCGTTTCATTTTAGCGCGTTTGTAATATGAAAGTCACCGTAATTACAGCAGCATACAATAGCGCGTCTACGATTCGGGATACGCTGGATTCTGTATTGGGACAGGACTATTCCGATTTGGAGTATGTGGTGATTGACGGAGCATCTAAAGATGAAACTTTAACTATTATTAAAAGTTATTCGAATCGAATCAGTACAATAATCAGTGAACCTGATCGTGGTATTTATGATGCGATCAATAAGGGTATTCGTGCAGCGACCGGTGATATCATTGCAATTTTGCATGCGGATGACGTTTTTGCACATGCACACGTGCTGAGTCATGTTGTGCAAAAGATGGAATCCGGCAATGTGGATGCGGTTTATGGCGATTTGTTATACGTGCAACGCGACAATTTGGAAAAAGTAGTGCGGCATTGGAAAAGCGGCACTTACAGGCATGGACTTTTTCTGAAAGGTTGGATGCCTCCCCATCCTTCGTTTTTCTTGAAACGCGGTTGTTACGAGCAGTACGGTTTATATACCGATAAGTTGGTTTCTGCGGCTGATTACGAGCTGATGTTACGCATGTTGCATAAGCATCGTGTGTCGGTAGCGTATTTGCCCGAAGTATTGGTGCGGATGCGTGTTGGCGGCGTGAGTAATAGAAGTTTTAAAAACCGAATTCGCGCCAATCGAGAAGATAGGGAAGCCTGGCGCATGAACGGCTTACATCCCGGATTATTGACGTTGATCAGAAAACCATTATCCAAGCTGAAACAGTTTATCTTCAAGTAGCAAGCATAAAAAAGCCCCGAATTACCGGGGCATTTTTGTTAGAATTTCGCACGCACTTTTCTTCGTTTTGCCTTCTGGCCTTTGAAGATATTGCCGTATTTCGATTTGTACAGCGAACTCTTTCCGCGATATACATAACTAAACTCAACGTTGGTAGTTAAGAATGAATCGTTGTGTGAAGGATCTCCGCGTTTCTGACCGGGCGCCCAGTTATTCGATAAGCCCGGCTCTTCGGCTTCAGCAGCTGCAACATTTGTACGGTTTGCCAAGATTGCAGCCATAGATCCTGCAGGCTTATCCACATAAATCGTACTAACGTCATCTAAATAATCCGTGAAAGTTGTTCTCCATGAAACATTCCATCCAACGCGGAATTGTTTTTTGAATGTGAAGTAAAATCCCGCAGTTGCAGGAATTGCTAACACTACTTTAGAGTAGCGATAATTTTCGGTTTCCAGAGGACGTAAAGCAATCCACTCTCCATTGTAGTATGCTTTCGGATTGTGGTAAATACCCGCAACTCCAAGCCCTACATAGGCGCGAAAAGAGTTACGATAACGATAAGTTTTACCCAAGTCGTTGATTTCGTAAAAGAAAAATTGCGCTTCACCCGCAGCTTCCCACAAATAATTCCGAAAATTCAAGTTACGATAGTATCGTCCTCGGTTGCTGGACAAACTGTCAGCACCACGCAACGTCACGTAGTTGATGCTGCCTTTTACAGAAAAATACTGGTTGATTTTATACCGGGCAAAAGCATTTGCAGCCTGACGAGTTTGCGTCAACTTCATATCTGCCACAAAATCACGACGGGTAAGTTCGTTTCCGCCCATATCGCCTAAAACGTTTGCAGCACCGATGCCACCACCAAAGTCCCAGTAATACTGAGCTTTAGCTAAAAATGGCGCGGTAATTAATGCTCCGGCAAGTAAAAACTTTTTCATGTGAATTCAGATTACAGTTCACCTATCCTACGAAGTTAACAAAATTACGGTTATTTAGGAAGCACCCGAAAAATCTTATCGTACTTTTAGAGTCAGATCTATGAAATCAAGAATCACAACGTTATTCGACATCGAATTCCCCATTATTCAAGGAGGAATGATTTGGTGTTCGGGATGGGAATTGGCCGCAGCGGTGAGCAATGCCGGCGGTTTAGGTTTAATCGGCTCGGGAAGCATGTATCCCGATGTCCTTCGCGAACATATTCAGAAATGTAAAGCCGCAACTACCAAGCCTTTTGGGGTGAATGTGCCGCTATTGTATCCGGATATCGAAAAGCACATGGACATCATCATTGAGGAAAAAGTGCCAATCGTTTTTACTTCCGCCGGTAATCCTGCAACTTGGACGCAAAAGCTGAAATCACATGGGATTAAAGTGGTGCACGTGGTAGCGAATGTCAAATTTGCCCAAAAGGCTGAAGCTGCAGGTGTTGACGCCATTGTTGCGGAAGGTTTTGAAGCCGGAGGTCACAACGGTCGCGAAGAAACCACCACATTAGTGCTGATTCCGTTGATTTGTAAATCGGTTAAAATTCCGGTTATGGCGGCGGGTGGTATTGCTACAGGTGCGCAAATGCTAGCCGCTTTTGCACTAGGTGCGGAAGGTGTACAGGTTGGTTCGCGATTTGTCGCCTCAAAGGAATCTTCTGCTCACGATCACTTTAAGAATGCCGTTATTGCTGCTCAGGAGGGTGATACTTCACTAATGCTGAAAAAGCTGGTTCCGGTTCGTTTATTAAAAAACAAATTTGCTGATGCTGTGCGCGAGGCTGAACATCGAGGTGCATCACCCGAAGAACTGGCAGCATTATTGGGTCGTGCGCGTGCCAAAAAGGGAATGTTTGAAGGCGACATGGACGAAGGTGAACTTGAAATAGGGCAGGTTGCAGCTTTGTTGCGTGATATGCCCGCTGCGGGTGATATCGTGCGTGCAATGATGCAGGAATTTAATGAAGTGAAATCACAATTGTGTTCGAAATAAGTTATGATAGGATTTGAGCGATTTACTTTAAAAAACGGATTGCGCGTTATCGTGCATATCGATGAATCAACACCGCTGGCATGTGTAAATATCTTATACGATGTGGGCGCGCGGGATGAAGACGAATCCAGAACTGGATTTGCGCATTTGTTCGAACACCTGATGTTCGGTGGTTCTATCAATATTCCCAGTTACGACGAACCCTTGCAGCGTGTAGGTGGTGAGAATAATGCGTTTACTACTAATGATATCACGAACTATTATCTCACATTACCTGCTGCGAATCTGGAAACAGCATTTTGGTTGGAATCGGATCGTATGTTGAGCCTGGCGTTTTCGGAAAAAAGTCTGGAAGTACAACGTAATGTGGTGATTGAAGAATTTAAACAACGTTACCTCAATCAACCTTATGGTGATATATGGTTGCGTTTGCGCCCGCTGGTGTATAAAGTTCATCCGTACAAATGGGCGACAATCGGTAAGGAAATTGCCCATATCGAACAAGCGACAATGGAAGATGTAAAAGCATTTTTTGCAAAACACTATTGTCCGACAAATGCAGTAATGGTGGTCGCAGGAAATGTTACCGTTCCTCAGGTGAAAGCACTCGCAGAGAAGTGGTTTGAACCGATACCGAGCGGTGAAAAACCGGTTCGCAATTTACCTGTTGAACCGTCCCAAACAGCATATCGTCGCGAGGTCGTTCACGCAGACGTGCCTTTTGATGCGTTGTACATGGCTTTCCGTATGTGTTCGCGTTACGACAAAGAATACTATGCGATGGATTTGATTTCGGATATTCTATCACGCGGTAATTCCTCTCGTTTGTACAACAGACTGATCAAGGAGAAAAACTTGTTTTCGGAATTAAATGCATATGTGATGGGAGAACTGGATAAAAGTATTTTTATAGTTAGTGGTAAAACAAATAAAGGCATATCTATTGAAGATGCCGAGCGTGCCGTGATGGAAGAACTTCATAAGTTATGCACGGAAGAGGTTACGGATCGTGAGTTGCAAAAAGTGAAAAACAAAGTGGAGTCATCTATGTTTTTTGGCGAAATGGGTGTGCTGGATAAGGCGATGAATCTTGCATTTTTCGAACTGATGGGCGATGCCGATCGGGTGAATTCGGAAGTTGCTCGTTATCAGGCAGTGAGTGCTTCAGCCATCAAAGAATTGGCAATGCAGGTATTCCGCAAAGAGAATTGTTCCGTGTTACATTATTTATCTAAAGAGGCGTAGTATGGCAAACGAATTAAACAGAGTTATAGCTCCTGAGTTTAAAACCGTGGAAGAGGTTCATTTGCAGGAAGCAGCAGAATTTCAGTTGGACAATGGTGTAACCGTGTATGAATTAGACGCCGGAACACAGGATGTAGTTAAAATGGAGTTTATTTATCCTGCAGGCAGTGCTCATGCAGATTCGCCGGTATTGGCATCTGCGGTAAATGATATGCTCGATGAAGGTACTCCGACTCGTCAGGCAGAAGCATTGGCGGAAGAGTTAGATTTTTATGGTGCCTTTATTGAGTCTGAAGTAACACCTGATTTAGCGTCGTTTACACTGTATACACTGAATAAACACATTGCGCCAACGTTGGAAATTGTAAGTGATGTGTTGCACAATGCTTCTTTTCCGGATGCTGAATTTGAAGTGTATCGTTCCAACAGAAAACAACGTTTTATTGTCGATTCAGGAAAGGTAAATGTGTTGGCGCGTCGTCGTTTCGGACAGTTGCTGTTTGGTGATGAACATCCTTATGGTAAAGCCGCTAAGATTCAAGATTATGATAATCTTAGTACCGATCAATTGAAGAGTTATTTTAACTCACATTATGCGGCTCATGGATTAAAAATTTTAGTTGCAGGTAAAATTGAACCTGAATTGCGACGACTGCTTAATGCTCAATTTGGACAGACTCCTGCCAATGACGTGGAAAAAGATCGTTTTTCAAGAGATATCCATACTACAACAGAACGTATACACACCGTTGAAAAGGCGGATGCCATTCAATCTGCGATTCGTATCGGACGACCGCTGTTTAATCGCGAGCACGAGCATTTTCCGGGAATGCAAGTATTGAATACGGTTTTGGGAGGTTATTTCGGTTCACGACTGATGGCTAATATCAGAGAGGACAAAGGTTATACCTACGGTATTGGTTCCGGATTAGCATCCATGAATGAGCACGGATATTTCTTCATTTCTACCGAAGTAGGAGTGGATGTCACGTCTCAGGCTATTGCAGAAGTTTATAAGGAAATTAAACGTTTGCGGGATGAATTGGTTCCTGCCGAAGAATTGGAGTTGGTAAAAAACTATATGATAGGCACGTTCTTGCGCAGTACGGACGGACCTTTTGCTTTAGCAGATCGTAAGAAGGCGCTCATCGGATACGATTTGGATTATTCGTATTATGACCGCTATTTCCAAACAATTAAAAGTATCACACCGGCTGAACTGCGTGATTTAGCGAATTTGTATTGGCAGGAAGAAGATTTGATAGAGCTGGTGGCGGGTAAAAGAAATTAAGTCCACATAACATGCGAAAGATTCAGGACCGGATTGCTCATTTTCGCCAAGCCGTTATCGCTTGTGATGCGACACAATTGAAGCAACTTTTCAAAGAAATTCAAGGATCCGTTCTTTCCTCTGACCGCTTAATAGTCGAATGGCATGACGGGTTGTTATTCGCATGTGCTTTTCCCTGTAGTGATGATATTTATAGAACTTGTCGCCATGAGCTGGATAATTTCTCGAAGGTTGTTCGAAAAGCCGTATCAGTAAAATCCGGTTTAAATGATAAACTGATCAATACAGGTATTGCAGGATCGGTAATACAAAGTTCCTTCAGTTGGACCTTGTTGAATACTTTACACGACAAATATGGCAGTGCCGTGAAGTTTCATTCTTTCGACACGGAAGGTCAATCGGTGAATGAACTGCTGCCGTTGCTTTTGCCGCAGGCAGAATTTGATACCATTGCCGTAGGAATGGAACAGGAGGAGTGGGAGACACGTTTATTAAGGAGCAATTATTTGAATTCATTTTTGAAATTATGGAATCGGATAAATGGACTTTCTGTTCGCGAAAGTTTATTTGATAGAATGAAAATGTATGTGGAGTTGGACTTGAAAAAGTTTCCGTCCCGCAGTAATATTCACATTCCGTGCGGAACGATCTACACGCACGATAAATTGATTCGTAAATTAGAAGCTCGTGAAATTCTAAATACTCCACTTCAAAATCCGTTATCACTTACTAATGCCGAGAAAGAGGAATTGTTGCTGCAGTCTCGTGCTATGCTTGCCCAACTGAATCGGGAAACCGATCCGGTAACGTATTCTGATACTGATGGAGTGCAGCTGTATGATTTGGGCCGCGGGTATACGATTGCATTATTTTCCATGATTCCTGAAAAGCGCTTGGCACCCGATTCGTACATTGGATTTATGATGTATAAGAATCGGATTCCTGTTTCTTATGGTGGCGCTTGGATGTATGGTAAGCAGGCATTGATCGGTATCAATGTGTTCGAAGCATTCCGTGGTGGTGAATCAGCCATGATTTTCGCACAATTGATGCGTACGTATCGCCAACGATATGCTGTAGCTTCGTTTAGTGTGGAACCGTATCAGTTTGGCAAGGATAATCCGGAAGGAATTGCATCCGGTGCATATTGGTTTTATTACCGTTTTGGTTTTCGATCGGATGATGCGCGGCTGGCAAAATTGGCGGAGCAGGAGCATCGGAAAATAATTAGTAAGCACGGTTATCGATCTTCTGAAAAGACACTAATAGCGCTCACGGAGAGTACGATCACATGGCATATTGATGAGAAGAAAAAATCGAAAAAGGGAATTACGAGTGCTGCGTCAGTGTGGAGTAAAGCTGTTACCGAACATGTTGATAGGCGTTTCAATGGTAATCGTGAATTAGCATTGAAGTATGTTTCTGAAAAACTTCAATTGTCGAGTACCACAAACCACCGCCTGCATGCAGAATACGGATTGTTGGTACTGCCGCTTGAAAAAGCCGGAGATAACAGTTCGTTGTACGCCCAATTTAAATCTTTAGCACAGCTGAAATACGGTGCGGCCGAAGAGGAATACATCGCAGCATTTTATCAATTCTTGGAAAACCACACGTGACACAATCGCTCTTACTGATCGCTCTACTCGTTGCACACTGGTTCGGTGATTTTTCGCCGCTAAGTACGCCGTGGATGCTCAACGCGAAACGATTCGGTAAACCGTTGTTCCCCATCTTTGTTCATGCCGGAGTACATGCCGTGTTGGTAGCTGTTGTGTTGTTTTTTTATTGCGATGTACCGCTTTTGGCCGTGTTGGCGGGCTTTGAATGGATCACCCACTTTTTCATCGATGTGCTGAAAGGACGATTACAATCTGTTTTTCCGGTTCTCAATGATGCTCATCGTTCCCCATTTTGGATGCTTTTCGGCGCCGATCAATTCCTGCACATATTGGTGCTGATTATTATCTCTCATTTAGCTATCTATCAGCAAATCAGTTAAATACGAATTTTAACTTGCCGTTTGAATTACGTATCTTTACCCGTTAAGCTCAACAACCGTATGAAGTTTTTACAGCGATTATTGCTGGTAGTGCTGATCGTGCTTTCGCAACGTAGTGTTGCATCGCATTTGATGGGTGGAGAAATTACCTGGACTTGTCAAGGTAACGGACAATTTGTTTTCGAAATGAAATTGTACCGTGACTGCAATGGTGTGGCGCCTTTGGCTAATGTCAACCTTAGCGTTTTCAACCATCCCGTTATTACCGCTATACCATTGGCATTAGTGAATCAGGTGGATATTTCACCTTCATGCAACGTCATTGGTCCGCAAGTTACTTGTGCTGCAGCCACGCAACAACCCGGCTGGCCGACATCCGCGACACCAATTGCCGGTGCAACAGAAGAATATGTTTATCGTTCGAATCCGATAACCATTGCGGGCACGCCACCTACTCAAGGTTGGATTTTTGCTTATTCCGATTGTTGTCGCAATGCCGCAATCACGAATCTTCAGAACCCGAATACTGCAGGATTTACATTGCGCGCCATCATGTATCCATACAATAACCAGAATACAAGTCCGTGCTACGATAATTCTCCAACATTCCTCGAAAGTCCGAAAACTATTATCTGCACCGGGTATCCGTTTACATACAATCACAATGCTGTTGATGCGGAATTGGATTCATTAACGTATTCCTGGGATCAGCCGTTGAATCAAATTAACGTACCGCCAACATGGAATCCACCGGTGAATCCTTCTACGATTCCATTCGCGGCAACGTTCTCTTTTAATAACCCGCTCCCGGGACCAACGTTAAATGCGAATAACGTTCCTGCTGCGATCAATTCCAGTACAGGCGAAGTTTCTTACACTTCATTCACCAGCGGAAATTTCGTGACCTGTATTAAAGTTCAGGCCTGGAAATGTGGTCAGTTAGTGGCAGAAATATTCCGCGAAATTCAGGTGGTATTGTTGGCTTGTGGAAACAATACACCACCGACCGTAACGCCTCCGTTTCAGGATCCACAAGGTAATTTCACGCTGTTCGCAGATACCGTATATGCGGGTCAATTGGTGAATTTTAATATTCAAGCTACCGACTTCGATTTTTTACCTAACGGTAATCCTCAAACGCTAACCATGGATGCCACAGGGCAGCAGTTTGGTGCAGGATTTACGAATGCAGCCGCAGGTTGTTTAAATCCTCCTTGCGCTACGTTAGCGCCCGCTTTACCGCTGTCCGGACCATTTGGAGTGAACACCACATTCAATTGGCAAACCGATTGTAATCATATTTCGTATCAGAATAATTGTTTTGTTCAATCGAATACTTACAATTTCGTTATTCGTACTACGGACGACTTCTGTCCTGCGCCGGCATTGAATATTGCCACCATTTCCATTACCGTTTTAGCATTGCCTGTTGTACAATCGCCGGAAGTTCGTTGTTTAAATGTGCAGGCCAATGGTGATGTAATTATCACGTGGGAACAACCGGTAGATACAGGCGGAACCTTTGATAGTTACCACATTTTTACTTCTACCACACCCAACGGTCCGTTTACGGCATTGGATTCTATTTTTAATTATGCACAAACGAGTTACACACACGTAGGCGCAAACGCCAATAACGGTCCGGTTTATTATTATGTTCAAACCCGTTCGGGTTGCGGCGGCGCTGTGTTTTTGCCACCGTTGGATACGATGAGTACCATTTATCTGCAAGCCACAAATACCGGTAATGGTGCAGCTTCTTTGGTTTGGAACAACATCAGCAATCCTGCACCAAGTACACAATACGGCTGGTTCCACATTTATCGGGAATATCCTACGGGAACATGGGTGTTAATTGACTCCACACAAAATTTGAATTATATCGATAGTATTTCTGTTTGTAATAACATAGTTAATTATCGAATTGAAATCGGAGATTCGTTGGGCTGTGTGTCCGTTTCCAATATAGACGGCGACTTATTTCAGGATCTGATTATTCCGCAAATTCCTACTATTGACAGTGTTTCTGTTTCATTTAATGATGCCGTTATCGGATGGCAGCCGAGTACTTCACCTGATGTTATCGGATATGTAATTTATCAATACATCAACGGCATCTGGACTGCAATTGATACGGTATTTGGTATTAATAACACTTCTTATGTGAATTTAATTTCCAATGCCGGTGCACAAAGTGAAGATTATGTGATCGCAGCATTCGACAGTTGTGGAAACATCAGCGCCTTCAGTCCTTCTCATCAAAGTTTGTTTGTGTATCTGCAGTTAAATATTTGCGATGCAGAAATGAATATCAATTGGAACAGCTATGTGAATATGGCTCCGGCTTTGAGCGGTTATGAGGTGTATGTGAGTGAAAATGGCGGACCATTCCTGCTGTTAGGAACAACACCACCGAATGACACCAACTTTGTGCATACCGGATTAAATCAGTTCTCAACGTATTGTTATTACATCGTAGCTGTTAATTCGGCCGGAGATATCACTGCAACATCCAATCAGGCTTGTATGTTTACGAATGTGCCGCAACAGCCCGCTTTCCAGTATTTGCGTGTGGCATCCGTAATCGGACAAGATGTAGTGGAAGTAATTGGATATGTGGATGCCGCTGCAACTATTCAGCGTTATGATGTATATCGCGCCGATAGTATTACCGGAACATGGATGTTGTTAGGATCCGTTGCTGCGGCCCCTCCATCAACGGTGGCTACATTTACAGACAATACTGCACAAACCGAATTGTATAGTTATTATTATAAAATGGTAGCGGTAGACAGTTGCGGTGAAGATGCCATGACTTCGAACATTGGACGCACCATTTTAGCTACAGCAGTCGCGAATGATGAAATGACCAACACGGTGTATTGGAATGATTATGAAGTTTGGGGTGGAAACGTGTTGCATTACAACATCTATCGTCAGACGGATGGTGTTTGGGATCCGAACATTGCTGCAACAGTTCCTTATACCGGTGCAGGCGAAAATTTGTTTGTGGATGACGTTTCCGCGAACATTAATTACATCGGGAAGTTTGCTTATCGCATAGAAGCCATTGAAGCGCCAGGTAATCCGTTTGCATTTGCAGATACATCGTGGTCCAACATTGCTGAAGTTGCGCAGAAACCATTGGTATTTGTTCCGAATGCATTTACTCCGAACGGCAATGGTTTGAACGATCAGTTTATTCCTTCTGTCGGATTTATTGATATTGAAGATTACACGTTCCAGGTTTTCAATCGTTGGGGAGAAATGCTTTTTGAATCTAATGATCGTTTTCTTGGATGGGACGGGCGTTATCAAGGTAACAAATGTCCTCCGGGCGTGTACGTGTACTTGTTAACCTTCAAAACTGCTTCGGGTCAGTACATTGATAAGAAGGGCACGGTGACGTTGATACGATAAGTTGGTTTGTGAATAGTTGAAATAGTGAAGTTTGCAAGAGCTCCACAAATTAGACGGTGTAAAATCGAGCAGTTTATACTGAAATTTTAACTGAAAACCGATTCCTCCGGAAGCCTTGTGCGCACTTTACTCTACGCTTCAAGTAACTTGGCAACTTGTGCACGCAGTAAGGGTAAGTCCTTGTCAATTATTCCCCAAATAAGAACAGGATCAACGTTG
>CALJIF010000117.1 GCA_937974275.1 uncultured Flavobacteriales bacterium | reverse complement strand
ACCCCCGACCTGCTGATTACAAGTCAGCTGCTCTACCAGCTGAGCTACACCGGCCATTATTATTTCACCTTGCTTCGGATAATCGATACGTTTTACCGCTATCAGTCTCGACTTCAAAGAACTTTTCCCTTATTTTTAAGGGGATACCCCCCAAAACGGGACTGCAAATGTATAAAACTTTTCAAATGCAACAAGCACCCATATATTTTTTTATAATATTTTCAGGCGCAGGGTAAAAAAAATAGCCCGGATTGTGCCGGGCCATTATGCAAAGGTTATTGGGGATCTTATATCCCGATTTTCTTTTCCTTGTACTTCTTCACCTGTTTGGTAAGCGCTTCGCAGCACAAGTCCACGGCTTCTTCAAAGGATTTGCACTGCTTCTCCACATACAGCTCGTTACCCGGAACCATTAATTTGATTTCAACCAACTTGTTCGTGGTGTCGTCCGATTTATCGAGACGCAAAAATACTTCTGCCGCTAATATTCCATCGAAATATTGCTTCAATTTACCTAGTTTTTCTTCCGTAAAGGTGATCAATTTTTGATCAGCCTTGAAATGAATGGATTGAATTTGAATGTCCATACGTCCTCCTCTTTTTTAGTTATGCCCGGGGATGGGCTTTTGAATAAATATGTTTTAGTTTCTCTACTGTATTGTGCGTGTATACTTGTGTTGCCGAAAGGTTAGCGTGACCCAACAATTCCTTAATTGCATTTAAATCGGCCCCGTTATTTAACATGTGCGTGGCAAACGTATGACGCAACACATGGGGACTCTTTTTATCTACCGTTGTTACAAGACTAAGGTACTGCTTTACTTTTCGGTAAACAAAATTTCGTGTCACAGATTTTCCGCGTTCGCTTACCAACAGCGATTGCACGTCTGTTTGCGGGCGTGTATTGATATATGCTTTAACTAAATGATTGAGTTCGTTCGGAATTGGAATGATGCGTTGCTTATTACGTTTACCGGTTACCTTCAGCAACTGACGTTGCGTATCCACATCATGTAGCTGCAAACCGATTAACTCGGCCAAACGCATTCCGGTTCCATACAACAGCTCGATGATCAATTGCACCAACTTGGCATCGTAATCGCTTTGCTCCAATTCCCCAATTACAGGCTCATCCAAAAGTTTCGTCATGCTTTTTTCTTCCACAAAAGTGGTTAGTCGCTTGGAAGCTTTTGGTCCTTGAATTTTAAGGGTTGGATTGATACTAATCCTACCTGAACGCTGCAGAAAACGGAAATACGTACGTAATGCGGTAATTTTTCTATTAACGGAACGCGGCGTTAATCCATCTTGCATCAATTGCGCAATGAAAGAGCGGATAATTTGAAATCCCGCGTCGGCTGGTTCTTCGAGGGAATATGTTGTGGAGATAAAATCACGAAACTGAATAAGGTCAGTTTGATATGAAATGCAGGTGTGTTCGGAAGCTCGCTTTTCCGTTTTCAGGTATGTAACAAATGCAGTAATCGTTTCCGACAAGGTATAAAAGATAAATACACGCTATTGTACGAAACTTCTGTGAGAGAAGTTCAATACAATGCGTGTATTTATAAATATTTAAGAGGTCTTATGCCTCGTCTGTGCGATACATCTGCTGCTTGTAAATTGCTTTCAGCTTAGTTTCGCGACGACGGATAGACGGCTTAGTAAATTTCTGACGGTCGCGCAATTCGCGAACCACGCCGGTTTTTTCGAATTTCTTCTTAAACTTCTTAAGCGCCTTTTCTAATGACTCGCCTTCTTTTACAGCTACAATAATCATGTTGAACTTCCTGTATTTGTTTTATTTAGGGGTGCAAATGTAAAAAAATATCAATCGGCGATCAACTATTTGAAAAAAAATATTCACTCCAAGGACGATTAAGGAAGTCAAAACTGCCTTTTGAGGGTAAAAACCGTATTACCTTCGCGTCGCATGGCTACAACTACCACAAAAAGAAAAATATATGTGATTGGTCCTGCCTGGCCATTACGTGGTGGATTAGCAACATTCGACGAGTTATTGTGCCGAGCGTTGCTGAAAGACGGACATGAGGCAGAAATTATCTCTTTTTCCCTACAATATCCGGGATTTCTATTTCCGGGTACAACACAATACGATGATGGTCCGAAGCCGGAAGGAATTATTATTCGTTCGCTAATCAACTCAGTGAATCCACTGAACTGGATTAAAGTTGGAAGAATCATTCGCAAAGAGCGCCCTGATTATCTGATTATCCGCTACTGGTTACCTTTTATGGGCCCTGCGTTGGGCACGATCGCCCGCATTGCAGCGAAGAACAAACACACGAAAGTACTTTCTCTGGTCGATAACGCCATTCCTCACGAGAAGCGCCCCGGAGACAAAGCATTTTCATCTTATTTCCTGAAAAGCTGTCACGGTTATTTAACCATGTCACAAAAGGTGCTGGGCGATTTAAAGCAATTCACCACGAGTGAGAATATGATTTTTTCAGAACATCCTTTGTACACGTCGTTTGGTGAGCCCTCAACGCGCGCTGCTGCACGACAACATTTGCAACTCGAAGAAAACGGAAAATATTTATTGTTTTTTGGTTTGATTCGACGTTACAAAGGATTGGATTTGCTTCTGGAAGCACTTGCTGATAGCCGCGTCAGAGCGATGAATATTCAACTGATTGTAGCGGGCGAATTTTACGAAGATCGCGCGTATTACGATGAAATTATTCAGCGATTACAATTGCAAAATGCCGTGTTATTGCACACTCATTTTATTCCGAATCAGGATGTGCAATGGTATTTCAGTGCGTGCGATCTTGTAACGCAAACGTATCATACCGCAACACAAAGTGGAGTAACAAAAATCGCATTACAATTTGACCGACCTTCTTTGGTTACTAATGTTGGAGGTTTGGGTGAAATTATTGAGCACGGAAAATCCGGCTACGTAGTACCGCCCACGCCCAAAGACATTGCTGACGCTATCGTTGACTTCTACGAGCAGCAGCGATTTGATACTTTTCAGACCGCAACAATTCAAGAAAAATCGAAATACAGTTGGGAAGTGATGACCGCTGCATTTGAAACTTTATATCAACGTACGCTACACAGTTAAGATGATTATAAAAAGTAAAGCACCACTACGTTTAGGTTTGGCCGGCGGCGGCACTGATGTTTCTCCTTATTCCGATTTGCACGGAGGCGCCATACTGAACGCCACTATCAGCAGTTATGCTTACGCGGTATTGGAACCAACAAACGACGGCAAAATTGAATTCGTTACCGGAAGTTCGGGCAAGCGGTACTCTTTTACTGCAGACAATTATATTCCATTTGATAACCGCGATTACGAATTACAAGCCGGTGTTTACAACCGTATTGTGCGTGAGTTTACCAAACAACATTTGTCGTTTCGATTAACAACTTGGATTGAAGCTCCGCAAGGATCGGGATTAGGCACTTCGTCAACATTAATGGTGGCAATTCTTGGTGCCTTCAAAGAATGGCTTCAGTTACCGTTGGGACAATACGACATTGCACATATGGCCTTTGAAATAGAGCGTATTGAAATGAAAATGGCGGGCGGCAAACAAGATCAATATGCAGCGACATTTGGTGGTGTCAATTATCTGGAGTTTTTCGGAAACGATAAAGTGATTGTAAATCCGCTTAGCATTAAGCAAGATGTGTTGAATGAATTAGAGATGAATTTGCTACTGTACTTTACGGAAACACGTCGTGACTCTGCACAGATTATTACGCATCAAGTAGAGAATGTGAAGAAGAACAACACAGAGGCCATCGAAGCCATGCACAAGCTTAAAGAGCAAGCCCAGTTGATGAAAGAATGCTTGTTACGCGGCAACGTTGATGAGATTGGAACGATCCTGAATTTAGGTTGGTTAAACAAGAAGAAGATGGCCAGTGCAATTACTAATGATCAACTGGATAATATTTACGAAGCGGCATTAAATGCCGGAGCAACCGGAGGGAAAATTTCCGGTGCAGGCGGTGGTGGTTTCATGTTTTTCTATTGTCCGGGCACTACAAAACTCAAAGTGGATGAAACATTACGAGCATTCGGAGGAAGTACCAAATCTTTTACCTTTACCTCACAAGGTTTAACAACATGGACAATCAATCATTGATTAGAGAGCGCATTACAAGTTCCATTCAGCTGAAGCAATCTTTACTTGAAAACACGGCGCTATTACATACAACAAATAAACTTGCAGAAATAATTGTTGCCTGCTACAACAACGGCGGCAAAGTACTGTGGGCCGGAAACGGTGGCAGTGCTGCAGATGCGCAACATTTAGCCGCAGAACTTACCGGACGATTTTATTACGATCGTCCTGCATTATCTTCGGAAGCCTTACACGTAAATACATCCTACATTACTGCTGTCGCCAATGATTATGCGTACGATCTAATCTACAGTCGTTTGATTAGCGGTATTGGCAAAAAAGGAGATGTGCTGATCGGACTATCGACCAGCGGCAATTCCGGAAACGTTGTCAATGCATTGATTAAGGCGAAAGAAATGGGCATTACAACTGTCGGATTCACCGGTGAAGGCGGAGGTAAAATGAAAGAACATTGTGATTTGTTGATTGATATTCCTTCACGCGATACACCGCGTATTCAGGAGTGTCACATGTTGCTAGGCCACACCGTTTGTGAAATCGTTGAAACCACATTGTTTCCAAAATGATCCATGAAGCGGTTGTATTGGCGGGCGGTTTTGGCACACGACTAAAAACGGTTGTTAGTGATGTCCCAAAACCAATGGCGCCTGTTGCCGGAAAGCCATTTCTACATTACGTATTATCGCGATTAGCACAATCCGGAATTTCTCGCGTAGTATTATCTGTCGGATATTTATCGGAACAAGTAATTCAACACTTCGGCAACTCGTACGCAGGAATGGAAATTTCCTACGCCGTAGAGGAAACGCCATTGGGAACAGGCGGCGGTATACGTCTTGCTTTGCAAAAGTGCAGTAGTGCACATGTTTTAGTGCTTAACGGTGATTCGTGGTTTGACTTCCCGTTGAAACCATTTTATGAATTTCATCTGGAAAGTTCTGCCGATGTGAGTATGGCCCTGCGTGATGTGGATGACGGCGCGCGTTACGGAACTATTGAATTAGACGGTAAACGTGTTAAAGCTTTTCGTGAGAAGTCGGAAGAGTTTGCCGGCAAGCAGCTTATTAATGCGGGTTTATACATTATTCGTAAAAAAAGTTTTTTGCAACATACACCCGAAGATCAAGCATTTTCGATTGAGTATGATTTCTTTGCACGCTACGCACAACGCTTGCAATTTCAGGGCTATCGCACCGACGGCTATTTTGTAGACATCGGATTACCGGAAGATTATTTCAAAGCACAAGAAGAATTTCGTCATCGTTATTCATAAAAAAAGGAGATCATTTTTGATCTCCTTTTCATTTCATTGACAAAACAATTATTTGCCTGCCATTGTACCTGCCATTTGGAATGCCGCGTACAAATCAACTACTCCTCCTGTTTTACTTAAAGTTCCAAACTTCACTTTCTTCTTCTTTTCACCCGGAATAATCACTTTCTTTTTCTTCAATGATTTATCCGAAGATGATTCGATAATTTGCTTCACCTGTATTGCAGTTAACGTTGGGTGATACGACCAGATTACTGCAGCAACACCTGCGCAAACCGGCGCTGCCATTGATGTTCCGCTATGTTTTACATAACCGCCGTTATCTTCGCACGACATGATATCTACACCCGGAGCAAATACGTCAACATTAACCTGACCGTAGTTGGTGAAAGGCGCCGCTGACTTCTTGCCCGACTTCCATGACAATGCACCGATTTCCATCCAGTTGTTTGCTTCACCACCGCCAGAATACATATCGTTAGGGAAGTTATCCGTTTTATCATTGTTCTTGCTATCGTTACCTGCAGCATGAATCAACAAAACACCTTTGCTTTCTGCATAGCGAACGGCTTCATCAACAACACCTTTGTTGTGACCGTATGATTTCCCGAAAGACATGTTGATGATTTTAGCACCATTGTCCACCGCGTAACGAATACTGTTTGCAACGTCTTTATCGCGCTCGTCACCATCAGGAACACAACGAATACCCATGATTTTAACCGCATTCGCAACACCCCAAATTCCAACGTTATTGAAACGGTTCGCAGCAATAATACCTGCGACGTGAGTACCGTGGCCTGCATCCGGACCTTTGATATCCGGGTTGCCATAATAACGTTCATTTTGATCATCGTAGTTATCGCCAACAATACCACGTGGATCGAATTCCAAATTCAAATGATAATTCAGACGTGCATCAATTTGCTTTTTACCATCATTAATATCTTTCTGCAACTGCGATAAATCTTCTGCTTTACGCACAGTCAATTTCATCACTTTGTGTGCTTTCGCGAATTGCGGCGTTGGTTGATATGCTTTGAACGCTTCGAACGTTAGCGTATCGGATTTAGCCTGAGCCTTGATGTCTTTGAAATACATCGTGAAGAAATCGAGTTGACGCTTAATGCCCTGAAACTCTTTTACTTCTTTATCGTGATCCGCCTTCAACTTCAGGTAACGATCGTAATCCGCTTTTTCATCGGCCTTGATAGAGCCGGGATCACGCTTTGCAAAGCGCTTATCTAAAGGGCGCAACTGACGTACTAATTCAAGATTATCGTAATGAACGTTCTTGCCGTCTTTTCCGCCGATAAAATTCCATCCGTAGATATCATCTACATATCCATTCTTATCATCATCAATTCCGTTGCCGGGAATTTCGCCCGGATTGCGCCACATCACATCTTTTAAATCTTCGTGTGTGTAGTCTACACCACCGTCAATTACCGCAACGATAATAGTGTCGGGTTTTTTAGAACCAACCAGTTCCTTATAAGTTTTTTCTGTTCCTACACCGCGAACTTTATCCTGCTTATAGGAAAGATTAAACCAGTTTTCCGGAGCTGTTTGCGCCCAAGACATACTTACCGTAAGCGCGGCAGCAATGGCAATAATTATTTTTTTCATTGGAATTAATTTAACTGACTATTAATAATAACCGAAGATAACACGTGAACTACTCTGTTTGCCTGACAAGAGGATGATCGGTAATAACGCGTTACGGGCGGTTTGATATTCAACTTATTACTTTAACACCTCGCGTGAAATAACCAACTTCTGGATCTCAGAAGTTCCTTCGCCTATAGTGCACAATTTCGCATCGCGATAATGTTTCTCTACAGGGAAGTCTTTGGTATAACCGTAACCACCAAAAATCTGAACGGCTTCATTCGCAGTACGAACGGCAACTTCAGAAGCGTAGTATTTGCAGAATGCACCTTCTTTGGTCATTTTCTGACCTTTGTTCTTTTTATCGGCAGCAAGGAATGTCAACAATTCAGCAGCCTCAATTTCCGTTGCCATGTCTGCCAGTTTGAATGCGATAGCCTGGAATGCAGAAATCGGCTTTCCAAACTGGTGACGCTCTTTGGAATACTGCAAGGCTGCTTCGTATGCACCTTTTGCAATTCCTAAAGACAATGCTGCAATAGAAATACGTCCACCGTCCAACACCTTCATGGCCTGAATAAAACCATCCCCCTCTTTACCTAACATCTGATCTTTGTGCACACGACAATTATCGAAAATCAACTCTGCTGTTTCCGATGCGCGCATGCCCAGTTTATTTTCTTTCTTTCCTGATGTAAAACCGGGAGTTCCTTTTTCAATAATGAACGCAGACATGCCATGTGCATCGCCCTTTTCGCCGGTACGCACAATTACCACGGCAACGTTACCGGAAATCGCGTGTGTGATAAAGTTCTTGGAGCCGTTGATAACGTAGTAATCACCGTCTTTAACGGCCGTAGTCAACATTCCGCCGGCGTCAGAACCGGTATTCTGTTCTGTTAAGCCCCATGCACCAATCCACTCTCCTGTTGCAAGTAAAGGCAAATATTTTTTCTTCTGTTCTTCATTACCAAACTGAAGAATATGTCCTGTGCACAAGGAATTATGAGCGGCCATACTTAAACCGATACTTCCACATACTTTCCCTAATTCGGTAATGGCAGTAACGTATTCGAAATAACCGAAACCTGAACCGCCGTACTCTTGTGGAACCAGAACGCCCAGCAAACCGAGTTCACCAAGTTGTTTCATGATTTCAACAGGAAATTCCTGAGACTCATCCCACTCCATAATACGGGGACGAATTTTTTCATCTGCAAATTTGCGTACCATTTCAGCAATCATGTGCTGATTTTCGTTCATTGAAAAATCCATGTCTTGAATATTTTAATCGGTTTTGAGGGCGAGTGCAAAAGTACGGTTTACTTACTGCCTGTAGCACCCGATATACAACAAAAAATCAGTCGCTATAGTTCACCAGACTGATAATATTATCGCAGAATGGAAGCAAACAGGCGCGTCCCTGCAGCGCATCTAATTCCACAATAAACCCGAAGGCAGCAATTTCTGCCCCAAGCTTCTTGCACAACATCGCGGCAGCGGCAGCTGTTCCTCCGGTTGCCAATAAATCATCGTGAATAAACACACGCATTCCGGGTTGGAGCGCGTCCTTATGAATTTCAATTTTGGCCGATCCATATTCCAAATCGTATTCCTGAGAAATTGTTTCAGCAGGCAGTTTTCCTGCTTTACGAATGGGAATAAAGGGCACGTTGAGTGCGGCAGCTACGGCATAACCGTAAATAAAACCGCGACTTTCGATTCCAATTACAGCGTCGATTTTCTGACCTTTAAGATGGTCGGTGAATCCTTTAACAACGACAGTTCCCAATTCGGGCTGCTGCAATAACGTTGTGATATCTTTAAACTGAATTCCCGGCTTCGGAAAATCAGGGACGTTGCGAATGACTTTTCTTAAAATTTCCACTGATGTTAGAGTGTGAGGTAAGGAACAATTTTACGGTATAATTCCTCATTCACCAAAAGGCAGCCTTTAATTCCGACAACAGAAGTAAATGGTCCGTGTTGTTTGCGATAATTGACAATTCCTTGTGCAACGGCAGGTGTGAAATACGGATGCTTTTTGAAATCGGAAACCTGAGCTGTGTTTATTGAAATTTTTGTAATGCGATTTGTGTCCACCGTAATGCGACTTTCAAAACCTGTCAGCACCTCCGGTTCAAGTCCGTATACTTCGAGCAATTGTTGCTTGTTGGAATAACCTCCAAGCTTCTCACGATACGCGATCATGCGCTTCGCGAGCACCGGCCCGATACCCGGCAACTTTACCAGATCTGTTGAATCGCTGCGGTTGATGTCTATTAGCTTTGGTGCTGCAGGAACAACAACAATTTCTTTCTTCGGTAGTTCATCCGGCAATGCGATAAACGGCTTCCACTCTTCATACAATTCGGGTGTAACCACGAACAGCTTCTTCACGTCTTCCCGCACTTTGAATTGACCGCCTTTATCTCTGAACTTAATCACGGACGCTGCTTGTCCTTTTGATAACCCCAATTTCATCCACTCGGCTGCGTTAATTGTGTTTGGATCAAAAACAAAAAGTTCCCGTTTCTTTTCCTGCAATTCCTGCTGATGATAAACCGGTTCGTCTTTGATTTCAACTACCGCATTTGCTGAAGCTTTCCATACTTGCCATTGCGGAAGTTCCAACATCTCTTTTAACGAGTTATGGTTTGTCCACCATCGCATCGTTGATAAACCAATAACGATAAACAACAACACCAACGTGCCGACTCTTTCACCGGTAGTCATTCCGAAGTATTGTTTGATAAACTTCATGGCAATACTAAGCGCGCTTACTAATTGATCGATTAATCAATAAATACACAGGAAATCCGATGAGAACTATGAGGAGTCCTAAACCCGTGTTGACAAAATCCATAAAGAGCAAAATCAACGAAACCGCTCCGGCAGCGAGGATGTAAAATGCAGGAATGAAAGGGTATCCAAGCGCCTTGTAAGGACGTGCAGTTCCGGGTTCTGTTTTACGCAAGCGAAATAAACCTGCAATAGTAACGATATAAAACAGCAAAGAAGCAAACGTAGAATACACCAGCAAATCGCTGTATGTTCCGGAGAAACATAACACAGAAGCCCACACACATTGAATCCACAAGCCCACAGCAGGAACCGACTTTTCATTTAATACACCTGCCTTTTTAAAGAACAGGCCATCTTTAGCCATAGCGTAATACAAGCGCGCGCCGGCAAGAATGATTCCGTTATTACATCCGAATGTGGAAATCATAATTAATAATGCCATCAATACAGTTGCCGTATTGCCAAGCATCATACTTGCAGCAGCCGATCCTACACGATCCATTTCTGCAAATGCTACGCCACGTTCTGCAACTGTTGCTCCTGCAACATCACCATTAAGCGGCAACAGAGCCAGGTAAGCGAGATTAGCAAGACAGTATAATACTGTAACTATGGTGGTGCCGAGAATTAAACTGCGCGGTATGTTGCGTTGCGGGTCTTTAATTTCTCCTGCGATGTACGTAACGTTATTCCACGCATCGCTGGAGAATAATGAATTGATCATGGTCATTCCAAATACAGCCACCAAACCCCAGCCATAAATTTCATTCCACGAACCCACTCCGGCATCGTTCACCACCCATCGCTTGGCTTCCCAAATGTCCGTGAAGTTGGAATTCCATGTTGCACTACCGATTCCGATTGCCAAACCAAAAATGATGAGAGCGAAAAGTGCGAGCAATTTTGCAGAAGTGAAAATTTTCTGAATCCACGAACCGCCTTCAACGCCGCGACTATTCAACCACGTAAGAAGCACAATTGAACCGACGGCTACTAATCGTCCCGAGGTTATATCAATAGCACCAACAGACAACAACACTTGTCCTAACCCTAAATTGGGCAACAATTCGGAAGTGTAGTTGGCGAATGCTGTTGCAACTGCAGCGATAACGCCCGTTTGTATTACTGAGAATACACTCCAACCATATAAGAACGCAGGAAGTTTTCCCCACGCACGTCGAATGTAAACGTATTGTCCTCCTGCTTCGGGCATCATTCCCGCCAGCTCGCCATAGCTGAGTGCAGCGGCCATGGTAATAATACCTGTAAGAATCCATGCCAGCAAGAGCCAACCCGATGCGCCCAGATCGCGCGCCATGGCGCTACTTACCAAAAAAATTCCGGAGCCGATCATAGAACCGGCAACTACGGAAGTAGCGTCGAGAAGTCCGAGTTTGCGTTTGAACTGATCAGCCATGTGGATTAGAAACAACAAGGGCTTCCTGAATACAGAAAGCCCTTGAGTTTGTTAAATAATTACTTATTCTCTTTGTTCAATTTACTGTTGCGCTTACCATAGAGGAAGTAAATCACCAATCCAAGCGCCATCCACATCATTGCTACTTTTAATGTTTCACCGTCCAATGCAATGATCATTCCTGTACAAACTAAAACGCCGAGTGCAGAAACCACAGGGTAAATTGGTGTGCGGAAAGGACGTTCGATGTTCGGAGATTTCACGCGCATGATCCAAACGCCGGCACTCACTAATACGAATGCGAACAACGTTCCGAAGGATGTTAAATCACCGGCAACACTACCGGGAACAAACGCTGCAAAAAGGCCGACAAAAATGAAAAGAATCCAATTTGCTTTGTAGGGAGTTTGGTATTTGGGATGCAATTCGCCGAACACTTTTGGAATCAATCCGTCATTACTCATAGTAAAGAATACACGACTCTGCCCCATCAACATTACCAGAATTACAGAGGAGAATCCTGCCAAAATAGCCACGGTTACGGCGGTTGCCAACCACTTGTATTCCACCATGTAAGTTTGAATAGCATAAGCTACAGAAGCTTCTTTACCTGAGGTTTTAAATTCCTGCCAATTTGCAACACCAGTCAACACGTGACCAAATAGGATATACAATATTGTACACACTACCAACGAACCTAAAATTCCAATCGGCATATCACGCTTTGGATTTTTCGCTTCCTGAGCGGCCGTACTTACCGCATCAAAACCAATGAACGCGAAGAATACAATTGCAGCGCCGCCTAATACGCCGCCCCATCCGTGTTTAAATACACCTTCATGACCGGGAGTTCCTGCAGGAATAAAATAAGGATCATGATTGGCTTCGTTAACATAACTCCAACCCAATCCGATGAACAACAATACGATTGCCACTTTAATAAATACAATAATAGCATTCACCACTGCAGAAGCTTGAGTTCCGCGAATCAATAACATGGTTAACGCGAGTAAGATGACTAACGCAGGAGCATTGATAATCCCGCTGGTAACTTGAACACCCGAAGCTAATGCGGGAGACAAACTTTCAAATTGCGTTTCTGTTAGAACAAGCACTCCATCTTTAACTGCGGCTGCTGCTTCAGGAATTGCTGCAGTAATACCTGCAATTGCATCGCCCGTTACTTTATACATAGACTCGAACGGACTATGACACCATTCATACGGCACTGCACCTCCGAGCAGGTTATTTAAATATTCACTCCATGCGATAGAAACCGTTGCTGCACCAAGTGCGTATTCCATGATCAATGCCCATCCGATAATCCATGCTACTAATTCACCCATAGTTACGTAGGTGTAGGCATAAGCACTTCCTGCGATTGGAATCATCGCAGCGAACTCCGCATAACACAAACCTGCAAAAGCACAACCTATCGCAGCAACAACAAACGATAAAGTTACAGCAGGTCCCGCAGCATCAGCAGCAGCGGCAGCAGTACGTACAAAAAGTCCGGCACCGATAATTGCACCGATACCCAACGCAACCAGATTCATCGCTCCAAGCGTTCGCTTCAATCCTTTCTCAGAATCGGAAGCTTGTTTGAGCATATCTTCTAAAGACTTTGTTCTGAACAAACTCATAATGGGAATGACGTTTTATTGTGAATCACCAAATATAACCAAGAATCCCAAACGAGAAATGTATTTTTGCAGCATGGTTACAATACTGTTTATACTGGGTTATCTGGCCATCATTTTCGAACATCCGTTGAAATTAAACAAGACGGCGTCGGCTTTGGTTACCGGAGTTTTGTGTTGGACGGCCTGGATTTTAACCGGCGATTCCGAGTTCATTAATTCGTTTTTAGGCGAACAGTTAGGTGGTCTTGCCGGAATATTGTTTTTCCTGTTAGGCGCGATGACTACTGTAGAGCTTATTGACGCGCATGATGGTTTTGAAGTAATCACAGGAAGAATAACGACAACGAACAAACGTAAACTGATCATCATTATCAGCGTGATTTCATTTGTCCTGTCTGCCGTGCTTGACAACCTTACTACCGCAATCGTGATGATTACGTTGATCAGAAAACTAACGGAAGACAAAAACGATCGTATGTTTTTCGGTGGTGCTGTGGTTATTGCGGCAAACGCGGGTGGTGCATTTTCTCCGATCGGCGACGTTACAACTACGATGCTTTGGGTAGGAAATCAGATTACTGCGGGCAATATTATTACCAGCTTATTTATTCCGTCACTCGTATGTATGTTGGTTCCATTGCTGTGGATGTGGGTTAAATTGAAAGGTAATGTTCAGCGTCCTTCATTGGAAAATGGAAGTGGTCGCAGTAAAGTAAAAACAACAGAAGCTGAAAGAAACACCGTTTTCATTTTCGGAACAGGCGTGTTGGTGTTCGTTCCTATTTTTAAATCAATCACACATTTGCCTCCATTTATGGGTATTTTGTTGGGAGTTGGTCTACTATGGATTGTTACGGAAATCATTCACAAACAAAAGAACGACGAACACAAAACCGAACTATCTGTTGCGGGAGCCTTGCAGCGTGTTGATACACCAAGCATCTTATTTTTCCTTGGAATTCTTTTGGCGATAGGCGCATTAGAAGGTACAGGAGTGTTGCATCATCTGGCGGAGGAAATGGATCACATGATTGGTAACATTGATTTGATTGCAATCGTGATCGGACTTGCTTCGGCGATAATAGATAACGTTCCATTAGTAGCTGCTGCGCAAGGCATGTATTCGTTAGCGGAATATCCAACTGATCATCATTTGTGGGAAATCATGGCATATTGTGCAGGAACAGGTGGTAGTGTTCTAATTATCGGTTCGGCTGCAGGTGTTGCCATTATGGGCATTGAGAAGATCAGTTTTATCTGGTATTTGAGAAAAATTTCATTCCCGGCGTTGCTTGGATTTTTGTCCGGAGCATTAGTATATATCGGGCAAGAGATGCTGCTGAACGGATAAGGAATGACTGCCGCACAAAAACATTATCGTGAAATTGTTACACTTTTTGAATCGCACGCCGATTCGAAACGGGCGTCAGGTGCCAAAGCCTATATGCGTAATCAGTTTGATTTTTTCGGATTGACCTCGCCCGATCGTAAACATCTTGTGCGTGAGTATTGGAAACAACATGGACCAATTACTACCAACGAGCTTCCTGAGTTTATTGAATTGTGTTGGCAACATCCCATGCGCGAAATGCAGTATGCAGGAATGGATGTAGTAATTCAGCATGCGAAAAAATTACAACGCAAAGACCTCGCGATGTTGGAATTAATGATCACCGAAAAGTCGTGGTGGGACACGGTTGATTTGGTTGCAGCGCGTTGTGCCGGCGTGTACTTTCAAAAATTTCCGGAAGAAATTCCGTTACGAATAGAGGCCTGGATGCAGTCGGGAAATTTATGGTTAATGCGAAGCGCATTGTTGTTTCAATTGCACTATAAACATCAAACGAATGTGCAACTGTTGCAGTCGCTAATTATTCGCTTACAGCATCATCCCGATTTTTTTATTCGTAAAGCTATCGGTTGGGTGCTGCGTCAATATGCAAGAACCGACGCCCGTTTCGTAAAGCATTTTGTGAATACGCAGGAGTTATCTGCGCTGTCGAAAAAAGAAGCATTGAAGAATTTGTAATTCCCTAGTCAGCGCTCTTGACGATTTCCCATGTATGATCGGATAACAACGTCATGGAGCACACGAATTCATACGGACAAGAATTTCCCCATTCATCCGGAGCCACCATCGACAAAACGTCTTTACCAGATTTCGTATTATACAGATGATACGTATGACCGATTAATGGTTTAAAATTCATATCCGCCTGATACATTCGTTCGGATAACTCCACGCGATCATGAATTCCTTGTGCTTGTTGCATCAACAATTCAACTTGCTTTCGAATTTGATCCAGCTGACGATTCGTTTGTTCGTACATCGCCGACATAGCCAATCCTTTCGTGCGCCCTTTATCAATTGGCTTGATGATGGCACTTCCAACGTGATGCGCATACGGCAACAATCCCGGATGTTCAGCTACTTTGTCGGGATCAATCGGATTTTCGAAATCGGCGGAGGAGGAATTATTCATGCTGTAACAACAGTTAATTGTTGTAGTTGTTTACGAATGACGACTTTTCAATTGCGCATCGAGTACCGCCAATCCTTCTTCAAATGAATGTGGATTGTACTTCAACTCGCGGATGGCTTTATCCAAAATAAAACCTGTTCGTGGCGGACGTTTAGCGGGCTGTTTGATAGTCGCGGATTTAGAAGGTGTTATCAATGACTCATCCAATTCCCAGAATCGCGCTACACGCTGCACCAATTCCAACACGCTCATAAAATCTTTCCCGGAAATATGATAAATACCGGTAGCTTTTTGTTCAGCGATCAGTACACAACCTTCCGCTAAATCTTCTGCCAGTGTCGGAGAACGGAATTGATCATCCACAATATTAAGTGCTTGTCCTTTGCCTAATGCATCTTTTGCCCAAAGCACAATATTGGAACGACTCATTGCATCTGCAATACCATATACAATGATGGTGCGAACAATTGCCCATGGAAATTCACATTTCTTTACCAACTCCTCGGCCTGCAATTTTGTTTCAGCGTAATAACTTAACGGATTCGGAGCATCCTCTTCCCGATACGGACCATTTTCTCCATCGAATACAAAATCGGTAGAGAGATGAATTAATTGCCGTTGTTTACTTTCAGGCAATTTACTAATCGCGCTTATTAAATACTCAACAGCTTTAACATTGAGCTTCAATGCTCCTTCACGTTCACTCTCGCACTGATCGACATTCGTCATTGCAGCAGTATTGATGACAATATCGGGTTGAAGTGCAGTAACGATTTTTTGCACCTCTGCTTCGTTGGTGATATCGAGCGCATGGTAAGAATATCCTGCAGTTTGCGTGTATCGATTTTCTCCTTTGGACGTTGCATGTATTTCCCACGTTGGAGAAATTGTATTGCGCTGCACTAAAGTGGCAATTAATTTTTGTCCGAGCAGGCCGTTGGATCCGGTGATGAGAACTTTTTTCATGTGCGTAAATCGTATTCGTTTTCAATGTTACGAATAATGAGGGATTAATTGAATATGCCGGCCAAGCAACTTCTGCAGAATTAACGCTACTTCAAGTCTGTCTCCAACATGACATCAATCATACCGTAAGTTGACGTATTGGTATACATTAGTTTAATAAAAGCATCACGATTGCTTGTTCTTCTACTACTGACAACACATTTATTACATGCAAAACTTCCGCCAAGTCATTACTCGCGGGGATTTACAGCGTATGTAGAGTTAGGCGACAACAGCGCACCGGGAACAAGATTTCCTTTCGGTAATGCGTTAGGGTTTCACGGAATGTTCAAAAATCACACTTTGGGATTTCGTCATGCTGTATTCACAGATTTACAAATTTTCGCACGTGCAAACCGTTATGTTTTTGATAATGTTTATTACGGTTACCAATTCAACCAACGCAATTACTATGTGATGCCATCTGTTGCTTTCGGCGCTACCGAAACACGTGTCGATGACAAAGCGTTACACAACTATTCGTACGGAATAGAAACTGCTTTAGAAACGGGAGTTTATATTCGCGGCAACGGCATCAGCTTGCGCGGCTTACTGCATTGGGATCCGGACTATATGTATAGTGGAGTCACGGTGCAACTACGAACCGGATGGATGTGGAATGATGAAACTAAAAATTAAAGATCCCAGATGCGGTCTTTACGATTTCTTTTCGGCTTGAAATATTCTTTGTTTTCAAGAATAAAAGCCATAATGAAATACATAATTACCGGAGAACCGAACGTAAAGAATGACAGGTACACAAAATACATTCGTATGCGTGTAGTGCCGATCCCCAACTTTTTTCCCCACCATTCGCAAACTCCAAATGCCTGATTCTCGAACCAGGTTGCGATGGAATCCATGAATTTATTTCCGGTGATACGTGCCATTGGTCAAATATAAAAAAATCAGAGTGATCCAATGTTAAATAACTTGCACTATACTGATTGTCGCACGATCAAACGTGGTGATAATGTTCCGGCATCGCTTTCGGTTGCGGAATCGGTTTTATTAATCATCTTCAGCAACTTTTCAATCGCATGACGACTTAGATCCTCCACAGGTTGCTCCACAGCTGTAACGGGCGGAGAACATACGCGGAATGCTTCAATATCATCGAAGCAGATTAAGGCCACGTCCTTCGGGATTTTTTTACCTAAAGCAGCGAGTGTTTCAATCACTACCAAGCCTACACGGTTGTTGGCTGCGAAGATCGCGTCCGGCACGTAATCGCTTTTCATCAGTTTGGTAACTGCAGCAGCAGTGTCTTTTTCCAAATTATCGAAAGAAGCCTCCACTATCAACTCCGGGTTGACCTGAAATCCTTTTTTAATTAGTGCTGCTTCGTATCCTTTTCTGCGATCGTTTATGGAGCTGAGGTGTGATGGGCCGATCGTGATTAGCGCCACCCGCTTTTTTCCGGCTTCAATTAAATGTTCCGTCGCGCGTTCTGCACCACGATAGTTATCGATGATTACACTTCGTCCTTCTACACCCGGCAACATACGGTCAATAAATACGACCGGAAAATCCTTATCCATGCTGGGTTGATAGGGTTGGGCATCCATCAAACCGGAACTCACAATGATGCCTTCTGCATTTAAACTCTGACGTAACATCTGAAATAATTGCACTTCTTTCGCAGGGTCTTCATCGGCAGAACACACCATTAGTTTATAACCTTCTTTCCAGGCAATATCTTCTATGGTGCGCGCCATACGGGAATAAAACGGGTTCGCTATGTCTGAAACGATCAAGCCAAGTATTGTTGACTTTCCAGTCCTCAGTGTCCTCGCCAGTGAATTCGGCTGATAATCGAGTTTCTGCGCTAATTCAATAACCGCCTGTTGCGTAGCTTTGCTAATTCCGAATTGATCGCCTTTACCGTTTAGAACAAGAGACACCAGCGTGCGGGAGACACCAAGTTGCTGGGCAATACTTGCCATGGATACTTTAGACATAGTGGGGTGCTTTTCATACGTTTACGAGCAAGTTAAGAATTAGTTAAAAGGAATCGACCGAAACCGAAATTCGATTGACAGAACTGCACTTATTTCCTACCAAATCTTTTTATCTAACACGATTTACCCAACGTCATCAGTCATTACCGTTTCCTCCAATCCCGACACCGACAGTTCCAATATCGCTTTACCGATTTCGCAATGCGCACACCACCGTAAGCGACAGTATTCTCGCGCAAGACGAATGCAACCCTGACTTTCTGTTACGTTTTTTAGCATCACACCTTGTTGCTTCCATGCTGAAGTGAAAAGATGATCCTCCGCTTTAAGGGTATTCCATAATTCGACGGCGGCGGCCTGCAACTGCACTCGTTCTTGTTGTCTGCCCAACACCAGCAGCAATGGAGCTACTGCATTAATCAACACCAAACGAACCAGAGAAGCCGCGGAAGAACGCTCTATTTTGTTCAAACCACTTTGCTCTATCACATTAGTCATGGCGTGCGCAAATTGTTCCCAGTCGCCGCGCACGAGATACAACCACAATTCAGTGGCACTTCCCATAATCACTGCCAATTGCTCGATCCTCACTGTCGGATAATTTGCCGGTCGTACGCGCATAAATCGCCAACATACAGGTGACAAAGCCGTGATCCCGAAACGCTTTTTAAGTCGTTCGAACGTTGCGCACCAATACTCGAAATCTTCATCCCGTTTCCGCGTGTGTAACAACCCTGATGTGCCCCAAAGCAGCGCGCGTCGTTCGTATAAAGAAAGTTGCTCCATGGACTTGATCGGAACTTGAACCGCCAATTGCAAAAATGCTTCTTTGTTATGTGTGGCTCCGGCTGCGCTAAACACACGTTGCCAAAAAATTTCCTGCGCATCACTGCAACGGTCACGCAACACCGTTTCCAGCTCATCTGACTTTTCGACTAAGCGACCAATCCCTTGTTCTTCCAACACTTTTCGAAAAACATATTGGGGCACAACATCCCAATTGTTGCGGCAATGAAAATCACCTGTTGATGCCATCAATCGTTCCCATTGCATTAACAATACGGTATCCACACGATGTTGTAATTCGAGCACGGGCAACACACGACCATCGGGCAGGGTAATTTCTTCATCATGTTCCCACACCACATGAAGAATTACGTTTTGATATGCCGGATCAGCAGTATGGTGATGCTTATTCCAATCCGAAGAATTGATATGAATTTCTACAGTTCCTGCCCACAGTTGAAATCCGAGTGCGAGCTGGGCATGTTGAAAATCCGGACCGGAAGAAAAGTTGTGTTCTCCTGGATGAATAACTTTCAACGGTACGCCATCTGTGGTGCGCAGTTCATCGTGATTGAACCAGCCGTATTTCCAAATCGTTTGCACTAAGTCTTCGTTCATGCCGCGAAACTAACCGCGCTTACGAATGCATGCTGCGTTTCTCCGATTGTATTCGGGTGTAGGTGTTTGTAAGCGGTTGTAAGTGTATGTACGTAGTTTTATTGCAAACCAACATGCTCTACGAACACCGTGGAAATAAGTAGTGTCTCCCATCGCCGTTTGATTTTCGGGAGTAGAAGTATAATAACGCAGAAGATATTCTTGTCGTCTCGTAATCGCAAATGCGCCTACACTCATCCCATGCATGAAATTATTTTGAATCAATCATCTTTCTACTGTGATCGTAAAGTTATCTACTAATAATTCTAGTTTCTGCGGTAACAAAAACTATAGTACGAGCATGTTTTGCAATAGCCTGTGCACATTAACCAGTCACCGCAAGATTTGTACATTATTCAAATAAATGATCTATTACAACTGGTTCAACCAGCAGCTAAAAAGACAAAGGCCGTCCACAGGGAAACAGCTGCTCGGATTGAATAGTTTCGAAATAACAAATAATTACTAGTCACCGATTACCGGCCTTGGTGTAAGTCGTTTAACAATGTCAACTGCAATGCCCATTAGGTGCAAACGGTACAATAGAGTTGCCGAATAATAACACATATTTAAACTCCAATTCATAAAATATCTTTCGTCACAAAAATAGTTCGGTCAACTGTGCCAAGCATTAAACGTTTTGATTATCTTCCTTGCGAATAGTAATTATAAATTGCACCATTAAAATTACCCGAAATGAAACAATTATTAATCCTGAGCTTCTGCTGTGCTGTTTCATGTGCTTTACATGCTCAAGACGACGACATCAATAACCCTGACAACAAAGTGTATAGCACGTTTGATTTTGTGGCAGGTTCTAAAACCTTGTTCTATGATGATTTTACAAATGGACTAAGCAAGTGGAAAATTCATGAGCATGATTTAGCAGACGATGTTACACCTGCGGGAATCATGAATATTCCGAGACAAGAATACCGTTGGTTTAAAACTCCGCGTCGTGGAGTATTTTATCCGTTAAACGTAAAAACATTACCTGAGTCGTTTACGATTGAATTTGACATGTGGGCAGATGCGGAAAAAATGAGTGAAATGGAAAGTGGATTAATAGTTTCGTTTGTGGATCAGAAAGTTGTTAAAGATGAATACAGCACCGCACTCGATGAGCATCCACAGATTCAATTGGATATTCACCCTTCATTAGAACAGTTGTTTTGTATTGCCACAAAAGAGAACACAGATGGCGAACGTATTCTGGCACGTAAAGACATTAAATACGGTTGGAAACAAGGTAAGTTACACCGCATTTCTATCTCCAGAAACGGCACTCATGTAAAGGTTTATATCGGGGAGAAGAAATTTATTGATTTACCCAACGGGTTACCGGTTAAAACAACTTATACCTTATTACTAGCGACAAATTTATGGGGAGATGGAGTTTACATAACCAACTTCAAACTAGCTCAAGGAGAAACGTATCCCACCAAAATTGATGCACAACATAAATTTGTAACTACGGCGATTTATTTTAATACAAATTCCGCTGTCATTAAACCCGAATCATGGCCAGCACTCAACAACGCCGCTAATGCAATCAAAGCTGCAAATGGAGTAGTAGTAATTACCGGCCATACAGATAGTGACGGTGGAGATGCAGAAAACCTGGCTCTATCCGCCAAGCGAGCAGAAGCTGTGAAGCAATTTTTAATTAAAAATTTCGGAATTCGAGCTGATGTATTGGTTGTGGAAGGAAAAGGTGAATCAGCCCCAATTGATACCAACAGCACTCCGGAGGGTAAAGCCAATAATCGAAGAGTTGAATTTATCTTGAAACAATAACGTGTCGATTAGTGCGCACGAAATAGTGCCCATACTGCTTTATGCGGCTTAAGGTTTTGTCACCTATACGGTAAACCGTTTAAGGTGCCGGTTCACTAGTACCGTGTGCTCCGGTTGGTATTACGACTTATGGTGCCGTTGTTAAACACTACGTATATAACTGCGCACAGCCTCCGGTGTTTCACGCGGAGGCGTTAGCTGTGGCGGTTTATAGTACTTGCTGACTCATTTCTCGGAGTTTTCTGAAGCGCATAAACAATACTTGCCGTTGAATGCTAACCTAACATAACACATTGGTTATGCACACACCTATTTCCGCTATTCAATCAGCAATTGCCCCGCTAAAAAACGACATTGTTCAGCATCCCGTATATGCAGAAATAAAAACCATTCAACACGTGCGTGTATGTATGCAGTACCATGTTTTTGCAGTTTGGGACTTTATGTCCCTCCTCAAAGCATTGCAACGCGAACTCACGTGTGTACAAGTTCCCTGGTTTCCGAAAGGTTTTGCCGATACGCGTTACCTGATTAACGAAATCGTGGTTGGTGAAGAAGCAGATGTTGACCAGAATGGAATACGCAAAAGCCATTTTGAGTTGTATCTGGATGCCATGCAACAGTGCGGGGCTGATACTACAAGTATTCGCACATTCATCGACGCATTGCAAAAACACGGGGATTTAGAACGCGCCTTTGAGGAAGCCCAAGTGCCGAATGCCGCTCGCGAATTTGTTCGATTCACCTTTAGTATTATCGATAGTAAACAGCCGCACCTACTATCCGCCGTCTTCACCTTTGGGCGAGAAGATTTAATCCCGGGAATGTTCATGAGTTTGGTCAATGACCTGCACGCCCGATTTCCGAACAGTATTGGTACGTTCAAGTATTATCTCGAAAGGCATATAGAAGTTGATGGTGACCATCACAGCCAATTAGCTTTGCAAATGACAGAACGTTTATGCACGGCACATCCCGACTACACAGATCAAGCGTTAACAGTAGTAAAGACTGCTTTAGAAAAACGAATGCGCTTATGGTCAGGGTTTTTAGAACACATACATCAACGCGACTCACAACAGGTGTAAGTCATCACCATCGGCTGCTACAAGTTAACATCATCAATCAATTATCCACCCACACCACATAACGAAAGCCCACCGTACAATGCTGCTCTTCTTCCTGTAAATACGTCTTACACTGAATCCCGGCAACATTACGACCACCAATACAACTGTACCGCTCGTCGTACCAATTACTTCCACGCACTAAACGTCCTTCCGCAGGCAACTGCTCGGCATAGTAGCGCTCCACTTGCCACACCAACAAACGCTCACGCGCATCCGGCGACTCCCGCGGCTCCTGATGCTTGGCGAAAATCTTCTTCCATGCACTCACTTCATCGCGCATCCATTCACTCACGTTCCCGTCCAGGTTGTAAATGCCCGTATACGGATCACGATGAAGCTTCGAGTAGAAAGGCACTTCTTCTTTTCCGTATTTTTTGCCTTGTATCACCTTGCCATCCAGCGTTACTCCCTTTTCGTTAAAACAAACCGGACTTGTATGAAAAGCTCCATCCTGTTCCACATAATTCCCCGGCGTCGTATGGTGGTCTAGCAATTTCTCCCGCAACGGATTCCAATAACCGCCCCAAGTAAACAACAGCTTCTTTTCTGCATTTACTACATTGCCCTTAGGCTCTTCATCTTTCGCATTGTATATCGGTGGCGATTTCGAAGCATCGTACCGCACTAATAAATCGGTATTCCAACTGTTATCGGCATAATTATTATAATTATCCGAAAAGTACCACCATTTATTTTCTTTTTTAATAACGGTGGTTACCATATCCCATTCCCGTTCCGAAGGCAGCTCACAACGTAATGTTCCTCGCCCACCCTTTTTCTTCCATGCTTTATTTAATTCTTGTGTACGCCAATGCAAATACGCACAAGCCTGATAATAACTCACACCCACGACAGGATAATGATCGTACGCCGGATGCCAGTTGTACATATTCGTCATGGGTTCGTTAAATGAGTACGTAAAATCCTTCATCCAACACACCGTATCGGGGTAAACATGCGTAATATATGTTTGTCCTTGCTGATTGGGATTAGTGTACGCATACAACAACTGCCTCGTGTCAATTTCCGGATAGGAATAAAATCGCTCACCTGGCGGCAAGAACATCTTTGTTTTATTGCGCACTGCGGTATCGGATAAATCAATTTTCACATCACGATCCAATATCCCGTCTGCTTTCACATAACCTAGTCGCACGCGCATGATGGAATCTTGCACCGCCTTTACAAATTCGCGGTATTCGGCATTCGTTACTTCGTATTTCCGAAAATAAAACGGGCGGAAATAAGATTGTATCACCGTTTCGGGTAATTGTTCCGTCCACAAGTTGCCGTTATAGTTTACCCGCAGTAGAGCAGTATCCACGTAAAAACGCAGAGAAGCCGGCAACACCTGCGGATTGGTAGCAGAAGGCGTTCCCACATCCTGACGAATAAACACGCCCCTTCCGCCACGTTCTCCTGCCGAACCGCCCAAAGCCGACAAAGGATCGAACCACACCGCATCCGGCAATTCCAATTTCGGCTGTAAGTACGACGGCACATTCACCACAAAACGCGGCAGGGCTGTTTGCTTAAACGGCGTATAGTACCACGTTTTACCATCAGCACCACCCGCACGCAACGCCCCCGCATGTGTGGTACGATATTCAATTAAACCTTTTGATTCCGGCTGCACCATAACCTGCTGCCCTTGCACAGCCGGCACCACCGCCAACCAGCATCCTAAATACTTCCATAGTTTCATACGCGTATAACGAAGATGTGAAGAAAAGGAACGGATTGGGAGGACATTTTTTTGTCGACTCAATGAATATTTACAGCCAAGCGGATAGCCGTTCCGATGAACTACCGAATAAATTTAATAGTGTAAATTGCAGCAAGGTTTCCATGAACCACTAATTGAATTAATAAGCAATGATCTCATCTCATTCAAATTACATTTATTATTACAATAGAAACCGTGCACTATTTTCGAGAATTGCTGTTATACTGATTGCAATTTCAATACTCACAATAACAAGAACTTTTTACCTGGTAAGTGGCATTATCTTACTGGCCGCAATTGCCTTCTTTATGCACCGGACAGGAATAGAAGTGGACTTTACAAAAAAGAGGTACCGACTAATCTCGAGGCCCGGATCGCCAAGCGAAATAGATTGGAATGACTTCCCGCCATTACAATACGTTTCTATATTTCGAACCACATACGCCCGCATAACACGAGGACGCTCTAACATTGGATACAAAAGGCGCTATTCGGTTATCCAAGTCAACTTAATTACTGCTAAAAACAAACGAATAACCGTATTCGAAACTTACTCTACCGAAGAGGCATTCGAATGCGCAGCACTATTTGCTAAACACCTGCAACTCCGAATTTGGGACGCAACGGAAAAAACGGGGAAATGGAAAGAATTGGAAGTAGATAATTCCAATAATTAAATTCTACATTATAATTACTGCCAACATGCATTTGGAGAAGATAATATTCGCAGTCGGCTCGATACACTTGAAATCAATTACTAACTACTGTCAATAATCAGTCGAACATGTTACCACTCTGGTAAGTTAACCCCTACCTCTTCTTCCTCACCGGCTTCACCACCAACTTATCCGAAGTTCCCGTCATTTGCAGGTGCAGGAAGCGGGTGTTTTTGTCGTCTTCCATGTATTGGATCTCGTCGTCTTGTGTGGCGTTACTGTTGTTCTTCTTGCCAAACAGCGCATTCATACTGACTTCCGTTACCAAACTCATCGGAATGCGGAAATGATAGTTCATTAGCCCTTGCCCCACCATTTCTTGTTCTCCGTCCATTTGTAAATAACCTAGTGTGGAGTTGATGGTCATTAACGGAATGATCAACTTGCCGTTCTTCACCTGAAAGGTGTTGCTTAAGGTATCGAAACGAACTTGCTTCCAGTTTTTGTCGGGGAAGTACGGCGATAGAGCTTCGAAAGGTGCGTAGTTTTCTAAACGGCCATTGTACACCGTTGCGGCTATGCTGATATCAGACTCTTCGAGGATGGGAACTAAATCGGCGTGAGTGCGAATTTTACCGGTAATCGTAGACGTTAACTGCCCGTGTAAATTATTGGAGAGTACATAGTCTTGCCCGAAGTTGTCGAATTTGAATAATAACTGATCGAGTTGAACTTTATTTGTTTTAATTATCGGATTAAAATAAATTTTATTCGGGTCCGAACCATCAAAATATCCTTTCACGTGCATAGTTCCACCGGCTATACCCATGCTCAATGTGTCGATGTATAAATAATGATTTTTAGTAGTGTGCAACTTTGCTGTAACACTCGTCAACAAATACTTGTGGTAGTTCATTCGACCGATGGACAATTGATAGTCCATATCCGGAAACGGAACGGTGTAAATGTTAAATACGCTGTCGTGTGCACTGCCTTCTCGGGCTTCGGCTTTCTCCGGCACATACGAAAACAACTCGTCAAAATCCAACACACTTGAACTAAACACCAAACGATCTTTTTTCTTGCGTTTCTTTTCATCCTTTCCGAAGAAGTAATCTAAATCCATGGTCCAATCGGACTTCCCGGCTTTGCCCTTGCATTGCGTAACACTGACCTGTTCATGTTCGATATGGAAACGTCCTCCGAATCGTTCCAGTTTTAACGGATGCACTTTTAAGGAAGCATCAACACGATCCATGTAAATATCAGTTGATTGTAACCCTTCGTTAAAATGCAAATCCGCATGACCGTGAAATTTGAAACCGCGCAGTTCTTCATGGCGCCAGTCTTCCGGCACGTAGTTTTCTCCGTTGTACGCAAACACATCATCCAGTTGCAGCAATTTTGAAGTCAGGTCAAACTCCAAACGTGTATCACCTTTAGGATGCTCCAAAAACCACATGTCGTAGTGGGTAAGTTTACCGTTGAAATGAAAATCGCTTTCATCAATGATCCCGGTAAAATCAATTACATTGAAGTCAATCGTATCAATAATAATATCCGCATGGAAATCGTGTAAACGATGCGGATAGTTTTGCATATCGGCGTACAAATTATCGATAAAAAATTCACCGATGGGTAAATTAGGTGACTCCGTAAATGCCTTCGCAGAACTCACAAAATGTAAGCCCAGACTCAAATCGCGAATGACTTCATTAAACGGTTTTTTATTCGCCGTATCGTTGGATGTTAATTGTTTTAAATCTAATTTTTTGGAACGAATATTCAATTTCGATTCCACTTTATCTGAGGAATGATGAATGATTGCAGGCAAATCGCTCACACTTCCGGAAAGGGAAACATCACTGTTGCCCACCTGAACATTACAATAATCAATCAGCGCGCTGTGTCCATCCATGTGCGCTTTCAAATCCAAATTCTGTAACGGCAGATAAAAGTCGGGACTTTTAAAACTGAGTTTACTTACGGTTAATTGTGTTTCGTACGATTCATTTAATTTTTCCAAACTACGTTCCGGATGCTTAGGATCAATTAAATCGTGAAACTTCATGGACAACAAGACGCGTCCTTTCAAATTTTGCAAGGATTCCACGTTTAGAAATTTTGCTAAAAATTCCAGATCGAAATCAGATTTCAGAGACAAATCAATATCCGGAGCTTCGAAATTTTTCACTACCAGATCACCGCTAAACTCTCCCGCATCAGGCTTCGCGAAGAAATCATTGAGGCGGAATTCCATGGTAGATAAATTGAGACTATCACCATTTGTGAACGAACCGGCGAAATGCATCTGGTCCAATTTCTTCTTCGTATTCGTATTTGCGAAATAAGCTTGCTCGCATCCGAATTTCGCATTAATAGCAGGTTGTTGCCCGTTTAAGGTTTTACCTTTTAAGGAACAATTAAAATAAATTTTTCCGCGGTTGTCGTATTGCGCCAGGAAAGGCTGTAACTCGGGCGGAGCAAATGCCATAAACAGTTCGAAATTCGGCTTGTTTCCTTCAAACTGCAGGTTCATATTGATATCATCAAATAAATCGATGCCGCCTTTCATTTCAATCTCTGTACCTTCAATTTTTACGATGGAATGATCGAAGTCCAACTTCCCTTTTTTATGATCAATCCGAATTCCGGTGTTCAGATCCACGTGCTTATCATGCAGAAAAGTGGTATCGTTTTCCATTAAAATTGTTACGGTAGATTTCGCATCAAGTTCCACATCAAAATGATCATCCGACATACTTACTCCCGCCTTTGCCTGATGAATCAGCGCATCAACCTGTAAACCTGTTGCTTCATTGATTTTGCGAACATCAACGGAATCGAGTTTTATGGAATGTAAATCGATTTTAGTTCCTGAACTTGCAGACGTAGTATCTACTTCCAAAGACTCAAACACATTCCCGACGTTTGTTGTGCCGTCCACGTGTTGAATTATTAAAAGTTTCCCGTTTTTTAATTTAATAGATCCTAGTTCGAATGAGCCTCCCGTTACAGACCATATGTCAAAACCCACAAACAAGTGCTGAATATCAGCTATCGGTTCTGTGTTGGCCTGTTTGTCCTTAAATAAGCGAACGTCGTGCAAATCGACCGTGATGTAGGGAAAGTCAGCAAACGGCGCAACCGAACTGTGACTCATGGTTACACGACCACGAATGCCGGAATTCACCTCATCCAGAATATGTTGAGCGATTTTTTGTTGATTAAAATAAACGATCGTAATTGCGGTTACGAAAAGTAAGACGGGCAACACCACAACAATGAATACGGCTCGTTTCCAGATTTTTTTCGATCGCAGGAATGCCGTCATATGTCGTAGTAAAAATGAATTATGAATACTGTTCCAACAATTGCGCCATTTCTTGTTGCATCTTCAGCGCTTCAGCACGAGCTTTTTCAGCAAAATCAGTACCTGAAGAGGCGTACAAAATGGATCGTGATGCATTAACGAGTAAACCGCAGTCTTTGTTCATACCGTAACGCGCAACTTCCGCTAAACTTCCGCCTTGTGCACCAACGCCGGGCACCAACAAAAAATGATCGGGCACCAGCTTACGAATGGCGCTCAAATACTCTGCTTTCGTTGCACCAACCACATACATCATATTCTCTGCATTACCCCAGACGGACGATGTTTTTAACACTTGTTCGTAGAGCGGCGTTCCATCCTGCAATTTCAACGTTTCAAAATCGTAAGCGCCTTCGTTGCTGGTAAGCGCCAACAATATCACCCAGCGATCATTGTATTGTAAAAATGGTTTCACGGAATCGCTTCCCATATAAGGTGCTACCGTAACACTATGAAAATTATAATTTTCAAAAAAAGCACGTGCATACATTCCGGACGTATTACCGATATCACCGCGCTTCGCATCCGCAATGGTGAAACAATCGCCGGGAACCGCATCCATCGTGACACGCAGGCTTTCCCATCCTTTCGCTCCTTCACATTCGTAAAACGCAAGATTGGGCTTATACGCTACACACAAATCGGCAGTTGCCTCGATAATCGCTTTATTAAACGCTGCCACCGGATCCTCGCGATCCAACAAATGCTGCGGAATCTTTCTAATATCCGTATCCAGTCCCACACACAAAAACGATTTTTTGCGTTGAATAGCAGCGATCAGTTGTTGGCGATTCATAATGCTTATTGACTTACTTGTTCTTTCAATTTTTCCGCATTTTCAGCCATTTGCAAGGCGTCAATCATTGGTTGAATTTCACCGTTCATAAACGCATCCAAGTTGTATTGGGTCAGACCAATGCGGTGATCCGTAATACGACTTTGCGGGTAATTGTATGTACGGATTTTTGCGGAACGATCGCCGGTAGAAACCATAGACTTACGTCGTGAAGTTTCCGCTTCCATCTTTTTATTGAATTCGATTTCGTACAACTTCGTCCGTAACATTTGCATGGCACGCTCGCGGTTACCGTGCTGTGAACGCTCTACCTGACACGTCACCACAATGCCGGTTGGTTTGTGCGTCAACATCACTTTCGTTTCCACCTTGTTCACGTTCTGTCCACCCGCACCGCCGGAACGTGCAGTCTGCAACTCAATATCTGCAGGATTGATCACAACATCCACTTCATCCGCTTCGGGTAGTACTACCACTGTTGCAGCTGAAGTGTGCACGCGCCCTTGTGTTTCCGTTTCCGGAACACGCTGTACACGATGCACTCCCGATTCATATTTTAATATTCCGTAAGCGTTATCGCCAATGATATTTGCAATAATTTCTTTGTAGCCACCCGCAGTACCTTCGCTTTCGTCCACCACTTCCACTTTTAATCCGACAGTTTCGCAATAGCGTGCATACATACGGAACAAATCGCCTGCGAATATAGAGGCCTCATCACCACCTGTTCCTGCGCGAATTTCGAGGATAGCATTACGTGCATCTTCCGGATCTTTCGGAATAAGCAAGTAGCGAATCTTCTCTTCAAGCTCATCTTTCTTCGGTTCCAACTCATCCAATTCAGCTTTTGCCATATCGGTGAAGTCGGGATCCTTTTCGGTATTCAATACGTTTTTAGCAGATGCGATATTATCGATTACACGCTTGTATTCGTGAAATGCTTGCACCACGGGCTCCAGCTGACGATAATCCATATTCAGCTGCTTAAACTTTTTCATATCGGCAATCACTGAAGGATCGGCCAATTGAAATTCAATATCTCTGTAACGCTTTTCCAGCGCCGCTAATTTATCTAACATGCTTTGTTACTTAATATTCAAATACTCCATGTTCGGAACGAATGGTCACTTTTGCTTTTTCAGCAGCTTCCACACGACCGATGATTTGCGCTTCCACACCAAATTTATTTGATATGTCAATTATTTGCTGTGCACTTTGTTCGTCGGTATAGATTTCCATACGGTGTCCCATATTAAACACCTTGTACATTTCTTTCCAATCTGTTTTACTTTCCTCTTGAATCAATCGAAACAAAGGAGGCGTAGCGAACAAGTTATCTTTAATAATGTGCACGTCTTCTACAAAGTGCAACACTTTAGTTTGCGCACCACCACTGCAATGTACCATGCCGTAAATGTTGCTGCGCATCGTTTTCAATATTTCCGCGATGATAGGCGCATAGGTACGTGTAGGTGACAACACCAATTTCCCCGCAGTTATTTTCTGTCCGGGTGCTACTTCAATTTCGTCCGTGAGTTTTTTGGAACCGCTGTAAATCAATTCTTCCGGCACCAATGCATCATAACTCTCCGGATATTTTGCAGCCAGATATTTTCCAAAAACATCGTGACGCGCGCTGGTTAAACCGTTGCTGCCCATGCCACCGTTGTATTCCTTTTCGTATGTGGCCTGACCAAATGAAGCCAGCCCCACAATTACATTTCCGGCCTGAATACGATCATTGCTGATTACATCGCTGCGTTTCATGCGACATACTACGGTTGAATCCACAATCATCGTGCGCACCAAATCACCAACATCCGCAGTTTCCCCGCCCGTACTGTAAATACCTATACCCAACTCCCGCAATTCCGCCAGGACCTCTTCCGTACCGGCAATTACCGCGCTAATTACTTCGCCTGGAATTAAATTTTTATTTCTTCCGATCGTTGAAGACAACATGATGTTATCTGTCGCACCTACGCACAACAAATCATCCGTATTCATGACTACTGCATCTTGCGCAATGCCTTTCCAAACCGACAAATCGCCGGTTTCTTTCCAGTACATGTAAGCCAATGATGATTTCGTTCCGGCTCCGTCAGCATGCATGATCAGACAGTACTCCGGATCATTAGTGAGCATGTCGGGCACCACTTTACAAAACGCTTTCGGAAACAAGCCTTTATCCAGCTTGCTGATGGCATTATGCACATCTTCTTTGGAAGCGGACACTCCGCGTAAATTGTATTTAATGTCGCTCATGATAAAAAAAGAATCCCGCAGTTTTGCGGGATTCAAATTTACGAGAATAAAAGCTATTAATACTTGGGCTTCGGTTGATTTGGTGCAGGAGTTCCTGCTGCTTTAGGCTTGTCGCCCGCAGGAGCCGGAGCTGAACCACCACCTGCAGGAGCAGCTTGTGGAGCAGGAGTTCCACCGCTACCATCCATTGGAGGTTGTTCTACGTCTGTACCTGTTGTGTCACCGAAATCATCAAATGCACCACCCAAAACCTTCGGCTTGATAATCTTACGCTGGTTCTGATCTTTCGGAGCGTTTGGATCAACGTAATCCCAAGATACTACGCGGAATGCAGTACGACGATTCAACTGGTGCAAGGCTTCTTGCTCTTGCTTTGTCTTCTTCGCCATGATGTACTTCTCGGTTAAGATAGAACCATCCAACATACGCAATGGACGCTCTTCTCCGTAACCTTTAAACTTCAGACGCTCAGCAGGAATTTTCTTTTCGTTTACCAAGTAATCTACGCAAGACTTCGCACGTGCCTCAGAAAGTTTCTGGTTAGACGCATTAGAACCACGGGAGTCAGTATGAGAACCGATCTCGATAACGATAGTCGGGTTATCAATTAATGTCTGATACAAGAAATTCAACGAGTCCTTAGATTCCGGACGCAATGTTGCTTTTCCAAGATCGTAAAGTACCGCAGGGAAACGAATTTCGCTTTCAGCAGGAACCAGACAGAAGTCTAAAGTGTAGTTCTTGGATGCCATTTCTCCAACTGTCGTTAATTTGCCTTTGTCTTTATCAGCAAGGTTCAAATATCCTTCAGCCTTTACGCTCTTCGCTTTGTCAGAATAAACTGTCAATACATAAGAAACTTCAGGCAATAAATCGAAGTGATATTTTCCGTCTTTATCAGTAGGAACTTCTAATGCGGATCCGTCAGAACCAACCATACGAACAGTTGCACCTTCAACAGATACAGATGGACCGTATTTGCAATCGGTTACACGACCGTCCAATTTAAACACCAATGGAGGTAAGTTGAACGACCAGATATCGTCCATTCCTTTTGTTCCTTCACGGTTAGAAGTTAAGTAACCACGATCTTTTTTACCGTCGAACACTACACCGAAATCGTCCTTCGCAGAGTTCATCGGATACTTCATGTTTTCAGGAGCAGACCACTTCCATTCTTTGTCCGAAGTACGAGTAGCTTTGAAGATATCCAAACCACCCATGCCCAACAATCCGTCAGAAGAGTAATACAAGTTACCGTCTTCGTGCAAGTAAGGGAAACCTTCACGACCAACAGAGTTGATCTGAGAACCTAAGTTCACCGGCTTACCCCACTTCTTCGACTTCTTATCGTAAGTAGACATCCACAAGTCAGACTTTTCACCGCCCATAGAGCCGGTCATGTCTGAAGAGAATACCATTACGGTTTCGTCAGCGCTAACGGTTGGGTGACGGAAATTGAAGCTATCCAATACAGCAGCTTCCAAACCGAAATCAATTACTTCAGGATCGCCCCAAGAGTTACCGCGCTTTAAAGACATGTAAATCTTACAGGTTACGAACTTCTTCTTCGCCTGATCGCAACGAGTGAAGTAAATTTTATCAGCCTTCTTGTTTACGCAGCTAGCACCTTCGTTTGACGCACCTGAGTTAACACCACCTTGAATAGTAGAAGGCGTTGACCACTTACCGTTCTTGTCCACTTTAGTTTCGAACAAATCGGAATACATCGTTCCTGATACAGGATCTACTTTGTTTCCGGTTTGACCTTCACGCTTAGAGGTAAAGATTAATGAAGTGTGCTTCTTATCGCCGTAAGTTGGTGCGAAGTCATAATCTTTAGAGTTGATCTGAGCCATATTCTCAATTACCCAACGGGAAGGAGAATCTTTCCACTTCTGCGCCAACTCCGATGATTTCACACCGTTTTCACCGCGCGGATCAGAAGGAACTCGTGTTTGATAGTCTTTAAAAGCCGTAATAGCTTCGTCGTACTTCTCGTTGATTTTCTTCGCCTCTGCAAACCACAAGTACATCTTGTCGTCCACGTGCTTTGCTTTGATAGCCTTGGCATACCAAGCTTCAGCATTTTTCCAATCATTCATCTTACGATAACATTCCGCAATTTGGAATGTAATACGGGCTTTCTCCTGTTTGTTTTTGATTTTGGACATGCCCTTTTTGTAAAGATCGCTTGCATTGAAGTATTGCTGCGAGTCAAAAGCCTTATCCGCATCACGGATATAATTCTTTTGAGCGTTTGCATTAATTGTAAACGCAAGCATCAACACTACGACAGCAGAAAGTACCTTCATCAGTTTCATACGGTGCAAAAAGTTTAGTGTTTCTTTTTTGTGTAGGCTGCTAAGATATACAAATCCATGAAAAAGCGAAAACCCACGATGAAAAAGTTAAATTTTACGATATAACGTGCCGAAAGAGAAAAGATACGAATCCAACTCTTCCGACACGAAATAATTACGCTATTTTATTGATTATCAATCTTCTGAATCTGCCGGAATTTGCAAACCGGACTCGTCGTACACACCTTTTACTACTTTAACGGGCTGGGCCGGTTCCGAGCCGGGTTTCACTCCATAGTTGGTTCTGATGACACGAAACACGGTTCTGCGGTTCATGGCGTGCAGTTGTTCCTGCTCCGATTTGGGACGTGATGCGATGTATTTTTCCGTTAAAATTTGTCCGTTATTCCATTTCAGCGGTCGTGTTTCGCCGTAGCCTTTTGCAACTAATCGTGCAGAGTCAATGCCTCGCTCTTTTACCAAATAATCTACACACGCTTTTGCACGGCGCTTGGACAATTCGAGATTGTAAGCATCTTCCGCTCGACTGTCCGTGTGCGCTGCCAGTTCTATCACCAAATTCGGATTCGCGGTTAAGAGGCGATACAAATAGTCCAAAGAATCTTTTGATGCTTTCGTTAATTCGGCACTGTTCAAGGGAAAGAACACGGCAGGAAATTTAATTTCAGTTGGCGGAATGACTTTCAACTTGCACGTTACATCTACATCGACACATTCATTGGAAGGTGCGATCGTTCTAATCAATGAACGTTCCGGAGCAAAGTAGGATTCTCCGTTAACTCCGTGTGCCTGTTCGGTAAACAAATGCATTTGATAGCTCATGCCTTCTTCCATTTCCAAATTAAAATTTCCTGATGCATTAGTAAGCGCGGTTAGTATTTTTCCGTTACGATCGGTCAACTGAATTTTTGCATTCGCAATTCCTCCACCGGTAATACTATCCGTTACGCGACCTTTGGCCATTGCTTTGCACGGCACATAGTACACTTGCCAGATGTCATCTCCACCTTTCCCACCTTTGCGATTGGAAGAAACATATCCCAGTTGCTTTTTCGTATCCAGAATCAAACCGAAATCATCCGCATTGGAATTAATTGGCGACTGCATATTCACCGGCTCACCCCAACTCCACTGTCCGTTAATTTTTGGAGCCATGAACACATCGAGCCCACCGATACCAACGTGGCCATCGCTGGCAAAATACAAAGTGCCGTCCGGATGTAAATACGGAAACCCTTCTCGTCGTGCTGTGTTGATATGATCCGGCAAACGTGTTGGTGTTGACCATGTTTTTGTTTTCGCATCCCGATAACTGATCCATAAATCGGAATACACACCACCCGATGTTCCTTTCATGTCGGATGAAAACACCATCACATCTTCATTAGCGCTGATTGTCGGATGACGGAAATTAAAACTGTCCAGAATTTCAACGGGCAATTGAAAATCAATCATGATCGGATCTGACCAAGAATTGCCGCGTTTATCCGAGTAGTAAATTTTACACCTTTCAATTCTTCGTCTGTTCGATTCGCATCGTGTAAAATACATTCTGTTACGCTGCGCATTGTAATGCGCGGAACCGTCGTTTGCTTTGGGCAAGTTTACACCTCCTTGTTCCGTTGCAGGAGCAGTCCATTTACCGGAAGAATTAACTGTCGCAGAATATTGATCGGAAAAAGGTCGTCCTGTATTACGATCAATGTTTCCTTTCTTCGATGCTCCACGTTTTGAAGTAAACGTAATTCCCGTAGTTTTTTTCGTACTCCATGTCGGTGAATAATCATCGTCTTTACTGTTGATGTATTTCACGTTTACGGCTTTCCATCTGCTATTCACTTGTTGCCAATTCATAGCACGTTGACATTTTGCAATGGATGAGTCCACCGCCACGGTATTCACCGCATACTTTCGCGCGGCCTGATACCACATTAATGCTTCACCGTAATCACCGATTTGCAAATGAGCATCGCCTAATCGTGTAAACAGTTGTTCGTTTTTCATTCCACGACGCTGCGCCAGTTCAAATGCCGAAGCTGCGCGCACAGGATCGTTCAGTTTGCGGTAACATTCACCGATGTTGTAATAAATCTGTGCTTTGTCAACCGAGTCTTTTGCTTTGGGCAAGGACTTTTGATACAAGGAAATGGCTTCGCGGTATCGGTTTAAACGATAGAGTTGATCTGCTTCCTGAGCAGTGGGCGGATACGCTGCGATTAATAATGGCAGCAAAAGTCCAAGAATAATAATTGTCGGTTTCATGTGTTCGATTTTTAGTTGCCGTCGAACACCGCAGCAGGCCTGAGCAATGTTACTGATGATATAACACGGCTCAGTTTAAAGGATACAAAAAGAGCGGAAAAAAATTCCGCTCTTTCAATTGTTTACTTCGTGAATAACAGTTCGCGATATTTCGGGAACGGCCATGCTTCGTCGGCTACAATCATTTCGAGTTTGTCAATATTCTCACGAATCTGATCGAAATGCGGCTTTACTTTATTGCAATACGCGTAAGCTTTCTTCTGCCAATCGTCGATGTTGTTGGCTTTCTTACGTTCTTCCGTCATTGCATCAACACCATTCTTGATGTTTGCTACACGTTCAGAAATTTCACTGATCATTTCCAACTGAATAGCGCCTGCTTTTTTAAACTCACTTGCACCCAACACTTCTTTCAAACCACGCACATTGTTAATGAGCATGTTTTGATATTGCAGCGCGGTAGGAATAATATGATTCACGGCTAAGTCGCCCAACACGCGTCCTTCAATTTGGATTTTCTTCACGTATGTTTCCAGATAAATTTCATAACGTGCATGTTGCTCGCGTTCCGAAAGCACGCCATTACGTTCAAACAACTGAATAAAATCCTTGCGCATCCATGCTTCCAAAGCTTCCGGAGTAGTTTTGAAATTGTTCAATCCGCGTTTCTTCGCTTCTTTCACCCACTCTTCACCATAACCATTTCCTTCGAAACGAATGCGCTTGGACGCCACGATGTATTCGCGTAAAACTTTCAAAATCGCTTCGTCCTTATCCATTCCATTATCAATCTGCTTATCCACCTCGGCTTTAAATTTCTTCAGTTGATCAGCCATGATGGTATTTAAAACCGTCATCGGACCTGCGCAATTTGCCGATGAACCAACGGCACGGAATTCAAATTTATTTCCCGTGAAAGCGAATGGAGATGTACGGTTACGATCGGTGTTATCCAGGAGGATGTCCGGAATTTTACCGATGTTCAATTTCAATGCGGTCTTCTCCTCAGTAGTCATTTTTCCTGCTTTCACTTTCTCTTCCAACTCATCGAGAACGGCTGACAATTGTGTACCGAGGAAAACTGACATGATCGCAGGAGGAGCTTCGTTCGCGCCCAAGCGATGATCGTTACCTGCAGAAGCAATAGTAGCACGTAACAAATCGGCGTTATCATGAAACGCTTTGATTGTATTGATGAAAAACGTCAAAAACTGCATGTTGGTTTTTGGTGTTTTTCCCGGACTCAATAAATTTTTTCCGGTGTTAGTGGCCAACGACCAGTTGTTGTGCTTACCTGAACCGTTTACACCGGCAAATGGTTTTTCGTGCAACAACACACGGAAATTGTGGCGACGTCCGATACGGTGCATTAAGTCAACCAGCAACTGATTGTGATCTACCGCAATATTAATTTCTTCGTAAACAGGAGCACACTCAAATTGATTCGGAGCCACTTCGTTGTGACGTGTCTTAATCGGAATGCCCAGTTTATGCGCTTCAATTTCAAGATCGCGCATGAAAGAAGTTACACGATCGGGAATTGAACCGAAATAGTGATCTTCCAATTGCTGCCCTTTTGCAGGAGCCGCACCAAATAACGTTCTACCGCTGATCGCCAAATCAGGACGTGCATTATGCAATGCTTCATCCACCAAAAAATATTCTTGTTCCCAACCTAATGTTGCGGAAACTTTCGTCACGTTCTTATCGAAATACTGACACACTTCAACCGCGGCATTATCCAATGCTGATAGGGCACGCATCAACGGTGTTTTGAAATCCAATGCCTCTCCTGTGTACGAAACGAAGATTGTAGGAATGCACAACGTGTCGCCAATAATGAATGCCGGAGAAGACGGATCCCATGCCGTATAACCGCGTGCTTCGAACGTGTTACGAATACCGCCATTCGGGAAACTGGACGCATCAGGCTCTTGCTGCACTAACTGATTACCTCCAAAACGTTCAATAGCGCGACCTCCCGGAATTGGTTCGAAAAACGCATCGTGCTTTTCTGCGGTAGAACCTGTTAATGGCTGAAACCAGTGTGTATAGTGATTCGCTCCTTTTGAAATTGCCCAGGCTTTCATTCCTGCAGCAATCTGATCCGCCATTTTACGATCCAAACGTGCGCCTGAAACACTTGCAGCTTCAACACTTTCAAAGGCTTCTTCGGAAAGAAACTGACGCATGGCATCGAGGCCAAATACATTTTCGCCAAAATAAGCGGTAACGCCACCTTTCGGAGTTTCGATAACAAGCGGTGAGCGATTCATGGATTCTTCCACAGCAGAGAAGCGAATTCGGGACATGTTGTGTGTTTTTTTTGGTTTTCGGAGCAAAACTATCAATTTTTGAGGGGCTACTCCGAAAAAACTATGAATATTTTATAAACAACCCCATTTTTTAGGGGGTACTCGTAAAAATAATTGACTTTTATTCCGATAGAGCCAAAAAAAAGAGCCTCAACGGCTCTTATTTTCGAATTATACTTTGTGGAGGCACCAAAGGATTGTCGGTATCCGGTTCAGGAGGTTCGTCTTTAGATTGCGTTTCTTCCGGCGTGGTAATTTGTTCGGGAACATTAGTAGTTCCGGTTACTTCGGTATTCAATGCCTCATTAACGCCCGACTCCAGCACATTAGCTGCTTTTTCGGTTTCGTCCAATACGTCTTTAATATTGGCCTCGCGTTGTACTTCCGCAGCGCCGATTTCAATCTCGCGTTGAATCTCAGCCGCAGCGTTTTTCATTTCGCGCATACCGCGTCCCAATCCTCGCGCCAATTCCGGCAATTTCTTGGATCCGAAAAAAATAAGAATAAACATCACCACCAGAAAAATTTCTCCGGAGCCCAAATTCAGGAACAAGATGATGTTTGCGAATTGCATGGTGCAAAGTTACTGATAAATGCACCGTTGCGCGGGTCGTTAAATAAAAAAGTCCGCGTTATTAGCGCGGACTTTTCACAAAGTTGAATTCAATTATTCGATCGTGTCTTTCTTGTCGAAGTCCATTACAACCGGAGTTGCAATACACAAAGAAGAATACGTACCGATTACGATACCGATCAACAACGCAAACGAGAATCCACGGATGGTTTCACCACCGAAGATGAAGATCGCTAACAATACGAAGAACGTAATCATTGAAGTATTGATAGTACGGGAAAGTGTAGAGTTCAATGCGTAGTTAATTGTAGTACGCTTCTGAACACCGGCAACTTGAGCACCTTTCTCAGCAAGGAACTCACGAATACGGTCAAACACAACGACTGTATCTGTCATTGAGTAACCCATTACCGTAAGAATTGCCGCGATAAAGTGCTGGTCAATTTCAAGAGGGAAAGGCAGGATGCCATCGAAAATTGCGTAGAAAGAAAGTACCATTAATACGTCGTGCACCAATGCTGCAACTGCACCCAAGCCGAATTGCCAGCGACGGAATCGGAATAAGATGAATAAGAACATCACGGCACAAGAAATTACGACTACTACAATAGACTTGGCGATTACTTCATTTGCAATAGAAGGACCTACCTTCACAGAGCTCATGATTTCGTAATTGGCCTCAGAACCTGCTACTTTCAATAATCCCGCATTCAATTTTACTAATGTTACACTATCTGCTGCAACAGTAACATCTTCTGCCAAGTAGTTGGTAGTAATCTTCAACTGCTTGTTGCTACCTGCAGTCTTCATTTCAGGAGCCACACCATATTGTGTACTTAGTTCTTCACGCAATGTGTTACGATCAACTTCTTGTGTGAAGTGCACTGTATATGTACGACCACCGCTAAAATCAACGCCTAAGGAGAAGCCGCCGTTTTTCACCAGAAATCCGATACCGGTTGCTATAATGATTCCAGAAATAGCGTAGTACAACTTACGACGACCAACGAAGTTGATATTGGTGTTACGCAATAAATTTTCTGTAGCTGCAATAGAGAAATTGATCTTCTGATCTTTCTTCAACATCCAGTCGAAAATCAAACGTGTGATGAAGATTGCACAGAACAATGAACTCAAGATACCGATGATCAATGTTGTTGCGAAACCTTGAACCGGACCTGTACCGAAAGCGTACAGGATAATACCGAGGATCAACGTAGTTAAGTTAGAGTCAAGGATAGATGACATCGCGTTTTTGTATCCATCAGCAACTGCACCTGCCAAGCCTTTTCCTTCACGCAATTCTTCACGAATACGTTCGAATAAAAGGATGTTTGCATCCACCGATAACGCAATCGTAAGTACGATACCCGCGATACCCGGAAGTGTTAATACGGCTCCCAATGATGTCAGGATTCCCATGATAAAGAATACGTTTACGAACAAAGCAACGTCCGCTACTAAACCTGCTTTATTGTAGTAGAATGCCATGTACAACAACACGACGATCAACGCCACGATGAAGGACAACAAACCGGCCTGAATAGCCTGACTACCTAAAGTAGGACCTACAACTGTCTTTTCAACGATGTTCGCACGGGCCGGCAACTTACCGGTACTTAACAACTTCACTAAGTCGTCCGCTTCTCGGTTTGTAAAGTTTCCTGTGATTTGAGACTGACCTCCGGAAATTTCTCCGTTAACAGTCGGATAAGAATATACGCGATCATCAAGAACGATAGCGATACTGCGACCGATATTTGCTTTAGTAATACGTGCCCAAGCCTTAGCGCCTTCAGCGTTCATCGTCATAGAGATTTCAGGACTTCCTGAACCACTCATCTGGTCGAATACTTTACGTGCATCGCTAACCACGTTTCCGTCCAACGCTGGGCCGCCGGAACGTGACTTTTTCAAAGCAATCAACATCACGAAAGGCTGACCGTTATCTAAATTCTGTGGCTTAGCAGTCCAAGCAAATTTGCAATCAGAAGGGAACATCGGCTTGATTTCCGGGCGGTTCAAATACGCGCTCATTTGTGCGGTATCTTTTACCAACACACCAAAAATCTGCGGGCCTTTACCTTGATTGATATTATCTACAACCAATAAGTCGAATAATGGATTTTCACCTTTCTTCGGAGTCTTCTTGGTTGTATCGGCAGCAGCTTTAGCAGCAACCGTACTGTCCAATGCCTTTTTCGCACTGTCCATCAATGTTTTTGATTTCGCTTGAGCCGCTAATGAGTCTTCTTTTGTTTTAGCATCCGTGTAAACCGGTACATATAAAGAAGAATCGATTTTGTTGGTGTCTTTAACAACACCCAACAGAATACGAAGTTTCTCGTTCGCATCACGCATACGAGGTGCGATGTCAGCGTATTCCTGAGTTTCCCAGAATTCTAAGTTTGCAGAACTCTGAAGAATACGAGTTACGCGGTCTTCGTCTTTAACACCCGGCAATTCAACCAAAATACGATTGGTAGATTTCAAATGCTGGATATTAGGCTGCGCCACACCAAATTCGTTAATACGAGTTTCAAGAACCAGTTTAGTCTGTTCAACCGCTGCTTCCGACTCTTCGCGAATTGCTTTCAATACCTGCTCATCGGTAGAATTGAAAGAGATCCCTTTTTGCTTCAGATTAGCAGCAAAAATACTGGACAGACGGCCCTGAGGATTCACCTCTTTATAAGCGCGACCAAACAGCGTAACGAAATCTTCCGTAGAGTTTTTCTGATTCGCCAAAGCCTTTTCCATCGCCTGTGTAAATGCAGGATCGGTAGATTTTCCGGACAGTGACGCCACGATATCAGGAGTAGAAACTTCCAAAGTCACGTTCATACCTCCACGTAAGTCAAGACCAAGGTTCAGTTCCTTGTCCTTACAATCGTCGTAGGTATAAAGACCTAAATAAATTTTCTTTCCTGCCAGTGAGTCGCGAAGGAAATAACGGATGCGTGCATTTTTTACAGAATCCAAAAACAGATCCTGTTGCGTTTTGTCATCACCAAAACGCGCTTTAGCCATCTCCTGAACAGCTTTGCCCTGCACATACAAATCGGCATAGGCTTCCGCTTTCTTTTCCCAATTACGGGTTACAAAAGAGAAGGATAAATAGAAAATACAGCTCAGCGCCATCAAAATGGCGAAAATGCGGATTGCTCCTTTAATGTTTTGCATAGTTTATTACAGCTTTACAACCTTGGGAGCGTGAAAGTACTCCCAAAATCGAGGGTGCAAATATATAAGAAAATCATTAGTAGCCAACGATTGAAGATTCTCAAATTATTATTCTGCAAATCAACCCGATATCGGCACATAACCGATACTATCCATCAACATTCGGACGTGATGCTTGTCATAGAAATACACCAATTTGAACCTATCTTTGTAAAGATGCAACTACTCACCGTTTTTACTGCTGCTTTTGCCCTACAGCTTTTGCCTCTGGAATTCAGGGCTCAATCCACTACAACATTTGTCCGTACCGACACAGTTCCGGTTGTTGCCAACAGTCAGCAACTTCCCATGGCCTGGGCCGGAGGGTTGAACTTCGTGCAGCTGTCGGAAATTGATCTGGACATGGACGGAACCCAGGATTTGTTCGTTTTTGATCGTACCGGAAATAAAGTCACCACCTATTTGAATAACGGAACACCGGGGCAGGTGGATTATGAATTGGCTCCACAATACGTGAGCAAATTTCCTCCGATGCACGACTGGGTGTTATTACGCGATTATAATTGTGATGGAAAAGCTGATATTTTCACCTACTCTGTTGCCGGATTTGCGGTTTACAAAAACATCTCTACTACGCAAAGTGGACTTCAGTTCCAGTTGATGATATTCCTTGTAAACACTAACAGATCGCCTAACAGCAGCAATTTTATCGGAAATCTATTTGTGAGTCAGATTGACATTCCTGTGATCCGTGACCTGGACGGTGATGGTGATTTGGATGTTTTAACTTTTGGTAATTCCGGAACGCAAATCGAATACCACAAGAACATGGGTATGGAAACATACGGCACTTGCGATAGCATTAGTTACGTATACACCGACCAATGTTTCGGCGACTTTGCGGAGAACGCTTTGAATGCTAATATTTCGCTGAACGTTTCTTGCGGACCTGTCCCTGTTGCTCCTGATGCCAATACTTATTTCCAGCGCAACACCATGCACGCCGGCTCTTGCATGGAATGTTTTAACACGGACGGAGACAACGATTGGGATTTGTTGATTGGAGATATTACTAATCCCGCAATGACATACCTGCGAAATAGCATTTCACTTCCCGGCTCACTTATGGACAGCGTGAATTATCAATATCCCGCAAATAGTTTTCCTGTAGCGCTGAATATTTTTCCATGTCCATTTCATTTAGACGTTAATAATGATGGCAAAAAGGATTTGATCTTTTCGCCGAATGCCAGCAATACTTCCGAAAATTATCGGAGTTTGTGGTTGTACAATAACACCGGACAAAATGATAGTGTCATCGTAAACTTTGTACAAAACAACTTCCTGCAAGATCAAATGATTGATCTCGGAGAAGGCGCCTTTCCTGTGTTTTTCGATTATGACAATGACGGCGACCAGGATCTGCTCGTCGGTAATTACGGATACTACAATTCGGCAGGAATATATCCATCCAAGATTGCGTTATTCCGCAACAACGGCACTGCGACAAATCCGTTTTATGTTTTAATTGATGATGACTTTGCAAACCTTTATGCGAACAATCTGGGACTTATTTGCATGTATCCGACGTTTGGAGATTTAGACGGAGATGGCGATAAGGATATGTTGATTGGTGATGTGAACGGCAAACTGCATTACTTCAGAAAAGATCCGGGACCTGCTGATAATTTCACTTTGGTTCAGGGGAATTATCAAGGTATTGATGTCGGGAATTTTGCAGCACCGCAATTAGTCGATGTGGATCGTGACGGAAAATTGGATTTACTGATTGGTGAACAAAATGGCAACATCAATTATTATCGCAATACAGCAACCTCGGCATCACCAACTTTTAGTTTGATAACTCCGTTATTCGGAAATGTCATTGTGAATCAAGCCGGATATACAACAGGCTATTCTATTCCTTGCTTATTTAACGACAATGGCGTTTATAGCATGCTGGTTGGTTCTGAGCGCGGATACGTTTATCGATTCGATAATATCGACAACAATTTATCCGGCAATTTCACCTTAACCGATTCGTTGTACATCAGTCATGTGGAAGGCGGACGAGTGGCACCAACTATTGCTGATATTACCGGCGACAATTATTACGATGTTGTGATTGGCAATTACTCGGGCGGAATGTCGCTGTTCATGGGCGATGCGGGAGTGAATGTGCCTGAGATCGGGAACGGCTTGTCGTCATTATATGTTTATCCCAATCCCTCCAGTGATTTTATCACGATAGCGTATAATGATTTGTCATCGCGACGTCAGCAACTGGATATTTTCACAATTACAGGAGCGCTAGTTCATTCCGAAATACTTTGGAACAGCGGCGCGCAGGTAAATGTTAAAGCGTTACCGGCCGGCGTTTACGTGGTGGCATTAACTTCCGAGAACGGAATTAAACAAACCACGCGTGTAGTGGTTACACAATCGGGAAACTAAAGTTTTTTACCTTCGGGTCGTGAAAATGAGAAAAGCATATCAATATGTAGCTGCGTTGTTGGTGGTCGCGTTTGCGATTTACTTCACACCGCAGGTATTGATTCATGCGTTTCATGATCACGATGATACGGTTCACGATGAATTAGTTGATGAAGGTCCGATTCGTTTCGAGACGCACCACACGCATTGCGATATCCTAAGCTTAGAAGGGGTAGAGTTTGAAACCTCAAGTGTTGCTAATCTCCCGGAAGTATTCGAAGTATCAACAATTTCAGAAGCAAATTATGTTGCTTCTGTACTTCTATTTTCATCTTCAGTTGTTCGATTAAGAGGTCCACCGATTGCTTAATTTTTTCGGTTTCTAAATGCTCTTAATTCGAACTATTCATGATCAACAAACTAGTTACACTGTTGATCGGGTTAGTGTGTTTTTTAGTAGTACCTGCACAAAATGATTCGTGTAATTACACGCTGACGGCAACGCTCAGCGATAACGAACATGGCGAGCAGTTGGGCTATGCTACAATTTATGTTGTGGAGTTGCCTAAAAAAAGCACGCAGACTAACGATCGCGGTCAATTTATCATTAAAGGCCTGTGTTCCGGCACGTACACGCTGGTGTGCTCGCACCTCAATTGCGAACGAACAACTGTTAAGGTAGTCGTTACCGGCTCCACCTCCATTCAGATTGTTATGCCACATCACGAGCATACCGGCTCTACTGTGGTTGTTTCCGACCGTTCCGACCGACCGCCTGTTTCGCAAACGAGAAGTGAAATCAGCGGGCGACAACTCGATTTTGTTCGCGGACAAAATCTCGGGCAGGCCGTGGCATCATTGCCTGGCGTTACTGTGGTGCAAACAGGAGGGAATATCGCTAAACCGGTGATACATGGTATGCATAGCAATCGTTTGTTGATTTTGAATAATGGCGTGCGTCAGGAAGGACAACAATGGGGAATTGAACATGCGCCGGAAATTGATCCGTTTATTGCATCACGAATTTCCGTTATCAAAGGTGCCAGTGCTGTGCGTTACGGCAGCGATGCCATTGCAGGAGTAATACTGATTGAACCCGGTGACATCCGCATGAAACCCGGCATTCAAGGTGAATTTAATGCGGTTGGATTCAGCAATAACGGCGAAGGCAATGTAGCCGCGATCTGGGAACATCGACCCGAGAAGTATCGTGCGTTTGCTTATCGTGTTCAAGGCACATATCGCCGAGGAGGAAATTATGCAACTCCCAACTATCGCTTAAATAATACCGGAGTTGAAGAATATAATTTCTCTGCTAATGCGGTTTATAATCACCGTCGATTTGATGCGGATATTTTCTTCAGTCAATTCAATACGACGATCGGAATTTTCTCCGGCGCACATTTGGGCAACATCACGGATTTATATGAAGCCATCAACAGCTCTGTACCTGAAGAAACCGGTTCGTTTTCGTATCGATTGGGGCGTCCGTATCAGCAGGTATATCATGAACTGCTGAAGGCGCGACTTGTCTATTATTTGAACGAAGATTGGAAGATCCGAATACAATATGCGCGTCAATACAATCGACGTTTTGAGTATGACAAACATGGTCCAAGAAACGACTCACTGGCCGCACTCAATCGTCCGGATCTCAGTTATGAATTGACCACGCACAGTGCCGAGCTGATTGCAGAACACAATATGATTCGTCGCATGACCGGTTCTTTTGGTGTTAGCGGATCGTATCAATTCAACACGTACGCCGGTAGATTTTTTATACCCAACTACCGCGCGGAAAATGTTGGAGCATGGTGGATCGAGCGTTGGAATGGTGACAGCATTCTTACTCTCGAAGCAGGGATTCGCTACGATATTCGACACATGCAAGTGTTTATGTGGGAGAATAATTTAATTATCCGACCTCAACATCAATTCCGGAATTTTTCTGCAACACTTGGTGCAATTGTTCGTTACAGCGACAGATTGCAGTTCAACATTAATGGAGGTAGGGCGTGGAGAGCTCCGGCACCCAATGAACTGTATAGTAACGGACTGCATCACGGCGCTGCTGCATTCGAATTAGGAGACCGCAATTTAGAAACCGAAGCCGCATGGAACGCTATTGCAACAGCTACGTGGCACGAGCATGATAAGCTTGATGTCAGCATCACAGGATACTGGCATTACTTCGATAATTTTATTTATGCTACGCCACAAGATCAACCCATTGTTTCAATTCGTGGTGCATTTCCTGCGTTTCGATTTACACAAAACAATGCCACTTTGTACGGCACCGATGTTCAGGTTGGCTATCATCTGAATCCTCATGTGCAAATAATTTCAAAAGCGGCATTGCTTCGTGCGAAAAACAGAGATACGAAGGATTGGCTGATCATGATGCCTGCAGACCGCGGATCTGCGGGAGTGAATTATCACTTCTCAGATAAGGGAAATTGGAGCGATCTGATGATTGGGTGCAATGCACAATACGTTAATAAGCAATTTCGTGTTCCATACGGAGTAGATTTCGCACCTCCTCCGAATGCTTATTTCTTAGTTGGTTTTGAAGCTTCCGCCAACAAAAAATTAAAAACGGGAAGTTTACTTACCACAATTACAATTACCAATGCGTTGAATCAATCGTATCGTGATTACCTGAACAGGTTTCGTTATTACGCAGATGAAATTGGTTTCAACGTAAGATTACACGTTAAATATTCATTTGAAATATCTAAAAACTAAGACAACTATGAAAAATACAATTATTGCATTATCCTTAATTGCAACAATTGGATTCACCATTACAGGATGTAAAAAAGATGACGATCTGGTAGATGTGCCACAGCCGGTAGTTAATGAACAGGAAATTATTACGTCCATGTTTCTAATGTTAACTGATTCTGCAACCAACACGCCTTTCGATACGATTGCTTTCCGCGACTTAGACGGTGATGGATCAAACGCGCCGGTGCAATGGGACACTATACGTTTAAATGCCAATACGACGTATTTGATGAACGTTTTGTTATTAAATGAAATTCCAAATCCTGCGGACACCATCTCCAACGAAGTAGCAGAAGAAGCTAATGATCATCAATTCTTCTACAATATTGCCGGAATTTCCCTGACGCATACTTATTTGGATCAGGACACTAATAATCCTCCGTTACCTATTGGGCTTGTAAATAAAATTCGCACGGGCGCTGCAGGAACAGGAACTTTCCAGGTTGTATTGAAACACCAGCCCGGAACTAAAGATGGACAACAGACGACCGGTGACTCAGATGTGGATGTGACTTTTCAAACTATTATTCAATAATTAAAATATCTCGTATAAAAATCAGGATATATGAAAACAACGATTTACACTTTATTAGCCGCAATCGTTTTATTAACTGCGTGCAACAAAACTAAAGTAAGTTCAAAACGTTTGGCAGGCGAACATTGGAAAGTGGTGAAACTTACCATTGGCGGAACTGCTGCAACGGAACTTCCGGAAATGCACTTCTCCGACTGCGATCCATACGAAGAAGTTTGCAAAGGAGATTGGGAGAACGGCGAAGCACATGCCGAATTTGCTTGGGGATTTACCGAGAAAGGAAAAAAATTCACGCTTTCTAATCAATATAGCTCCGATGGCCACGCTCACGGGGGACATGAGGAGGAAGAATTGGCGGAATTAAGTGAAAACTTAAGCGGAGTTTATGATGTCGTGTCTTCAGGAAGAAAAAGCATGGAATTCAAGTGCTCATCAACTGTAGGCTATGCCGGACAAGAAGTCGTACTGCAAATTGAAAAGGAATAATTAGTTGCTTGTTCCTTTGTATAGCGGAGCTGATTTCGGTCGGTTCCGCTTTTTTCTTTGCACGAAATTTTCCCGGCACTCGAATTTTGGATTTGTAATGATTACCTTTAATACATGAGTATGCAGCGTTTAGTTTGGATAGTATCATTTGTAGTTGGCAGTGTCGCTGCCGTGATGATGAACTCGTGCAGCAAAGACGACATAATATTCGATCTCGAAGCCTCCGGTTATCCTAAGGAAATTGGTAAACTCATCTTAACCAAATGTTCTACTCCGGGATGCCATACAACACAGAGTAAAGATGCTGTCGCAGGCTTGGATTTAAGCAGTTGGAATGCACTGATGTCGGGTGACAGAAACGGCGCTGCAGTAATTCCCTATCGTCACGATTACTCAACGCTCTTTTTGTTCTCCAATCATTTCGATGATTTAGGTGCGGGTGCTGATCCATTGATGCCATATGGTCGTGAAGCGTTAAGTCGTGAAGAAGTAGTTTTAATGCGCGATTGGATTGATGCGGGCGCACCAAATGCGAGAGGTGAAATTGCGTTCAGCGAAGGGGCTTTTCGCAAGAAATATTACGTAACCAATCAAGGTTGCGACGTTGTTACTGTTTTCGACCAGGAAACCGGTTTGCAAATGCGTAAAATAAATGTCGGTGCAGAAGGAACGATTGAATCACCGCACAGCATGTGCATGTCGCCTGATGGACAATACTGGTATGTGTGTTTTTCATCAGGTCGTTACATAGAAAAGTACAGAACAGTGGATGATGGATTTGTCGGTAGGGCATTATTAGGTCCTGATGCCACCAGCGCGTTTGGAAGCTGGAACACTTTCGCCATTTCTCCCGATTCCCGCTTTGCATACGTTGTTGATTGGCAACCGAACGGGCGAGTGGCTCGCGTTGATCTTGAGAATATGACGTGGTTACAGACGTATCAAGGATCAGGTTTGTTCGTACAACCGCATGGCTCCTTCATTTCTCCTGATGGCAACACGCTTTACGTGACTTGTAACTTCGGTAATTTTATTTATAAAGTAGATATTACGATTCCACAATTACCGGATATAAATAAAATAATTATTGACGGCGTTAGTACACAACCGCTGAATACTAATTCAGAAAACGGTCACGAAATTATCTTCTCGCCGGACAACACCAAGTACTTCATTACCAGCGAGCATTCCAACACGATACGCGTTATGGACGTTGCGACAGACCAGTTGATCGCATCAATTCCGGTTGGTGTTTTTCCCCAAGAGATGTCTATTTCGGAAGATCGTCCGTTTCTCTATATCACGTGCATGGAAGATACGGCAACCTATCCCGGTCAACGTGGCTCTGTTTATATTGTTAACTGGCAAACTAACACCTTGGTGGGACACGTTTATTCCGGCTACCAGCCACACGGACTTGTTGTTGATGACGACGCCGGTGTGGTGATGATTGCTAATCGAAATGTTGCTGCCGGCGGCCCTGCCCCTCACCACGCTACCAACTGCGGAGGTAAAAATGGCTACGTTACGTTTATCGACATGAACACGCAACAATTAATTCCCGGCAGAAGAATTGAAGTTGCCGTAGATCCATACGCTTGCGGTTATAGACAATGAATAATTCAAATAACGGAATCATTCTATTTGATGGTGTTTGCAACTTTTGCAACAATAGTATCAATTTAGTAATTCGAAAAGATAAGCGCGATTACTTTCGATTTGCTCCACTGCAATCGGAAGCAGGAAAAACATTGACTGAAAAATTTAATATTGATACGACAAAAACGGACAGTGTACTCTTGATTGAAAACGACGTGTTGTATAGCAAATCAACTGCGGCGTTGCGCATCGCCCGTAAAATGGATGGGCTTTTCCCGTTATGTTACGCGATGATCATCATCCCCAAATTCCTTAGGGATCCGATTTATGACTTTATAGCTAAACGACGTTATAAATGGTTTGGAAAAAAAGAGTCGTGCATGATTCCAACTCCGGAGATTCGTAAGAAATTTCTTTAATTAACTTCTTAGTTTCAAAATTCCATTTTTATAATCAATATTGGATTGATATTGAAATAATATATCACTGCCAATAACACCGACTATTTCAGGAAACCCCAATATACGGTAAGTCTCATTAACGTGTGTTAAGTCCAATAAAACCGATTCAAAATTTTTCAGTTGCAAATCGCCGATAGCAAGAAGTTTTAGCACCACAATGCTGCTCTTCATGGAGTTTGTGCCCAATCCTGTGGAGAGCTTGTCATGCTCAACAACATTTTCATTCTTTAAATATTTTACAATCTGATTCGAATCAAACACAGAACGTGACGCACCCGTATCTACAATTGCAAAAGCAACCCTCCGGTTAATTTTAATTTTAATCAAAAGATGATATCCTTCATTTTCAATCTGAAGGAATCGAATAGGAATTGTTGTAACCATAAAAAAAGCCCCCTCAAATGAGGAGGCTCAAAGCTACAAACGAAAAAGTTATGCAGTTACTTTATTCATGTTATCTAAAACACTCATCACTTCTTTAACTGCAGTTGCAGAATTCTGCACCAACTTCATTTCGTCTTCAGTTAATTTCAGTTCGATGATTTCTTCGATACCGTTGCGGCCCAATTTTACCGGAACACCCAAATAAACATCTTTCAATCCGTATTCGCCCTGCAACCAAGCACAAACAGGGAAAATGCGCTTCTGATCACGAACGATAGCTTCTACCATTTGCGCCGCAGCAGCACCCGGAGCATACCATGCTGAAGTACCCAACAAGTTCACAATTTCACCACCACCGGTTTTTGTACGTTCAACGATCGCATCCAACTGCGCTTTGTCGATCAATTCTGTTACAGGAATTCCACCTACTGTTGTATAACGCGGTAGTGGAACCATTGTATCACCATGACCACCCATCAATACAGCCTGAATATCTTTTGGAGAGCAGTTCAATGCTTCTGCCAAAAATGCGCGGTAACGAGCAGTATCAAGGATACCCGCCATTCCGAACACACGCTTAGAATCAATTTTTGCAGACAAATAAGCGCAATAGGTCATTACGTCCAATGGATTTGAAACAATAATGATGATCGCGTTTGGAGAGTGCTTGATGATATTTTCTGTAACACTCTTAACGATTGCCGCATTTGTTGAAATTAAATCATCGCGGCTCATACCAGGCTTACGTGGCAGACCTGATGTAATTACAACAACATCTGAATTCGCTGTTTTAGAATAGTCATCCGTAGAACCTTTGATACGTGTGTCATACAAGTTGATCGGAGCTGTTTGCCAAATATCCAAAGCTTTACCTTCAGCAAAATTAGGTTTAATATCTACCAATATTACTTCGTTGGCCAGCTCTCTGTGAGCGATTACATCAGCACAGGTTGCGCCTACATTTCCTGCACCTACTACGGTTACTTTCATCGTTATTAGATTTTATGGTGTTGTGTGTGATTTTGATTGAAATCGGGTCAAAAATAGGAATTGAAATGCTACAGAAACTGCCTTCGGCATGATTTTTTCTGCCAGTTATGAATGTTTAACGAACACCGGACTTAAAGTCACGTAGAAGTAGTCTAATTTCGCACCATGTTAGTAAGAGTTGCACATCCCCGCCTCATTCTACTGTTTCTTCCGATCTGGATAGTGACGGGACTATTTGCGCAAACTCCAACGAATCAAGATTGTCTTGCCGCCATTCCGATTTGCCAGAATGTGTATTCCACTCAGCAGTCCTACAGCGGAACAGGAAATTATCCGAATGAAATCAATTCTAATATTTCTTGTTTAGGAACCGGAGAGTTAAACTCTGTGTGGTACACGTTTACCGTTCAGCAATCAGGCAATTTGAATTTCACGATTACACCTAATAACAGTGCAGACGATTACGATTGGGCGGTGTACAATTTAACGAATGCCACCTGTGCCCAGATTTTTACCAATCCTGCGTTACAGGTAAGTTGTAATTACTCTGCAACACCGGGAAACACAGGACCTACAGGAGCTTCAACGCAAACATCACAAGGTGCAGCAGGAACACCGTTCAACGCTCAAATTCCGGTTCAGCAAGGTCAAACTTACGTGATCAATATCAGCAATTTCTCTTCCACACAATTCGGTTACACGATTAATTTCGGAGCATCTTCTGCAGTGATATTCGATCAGATTCCACCGCAAATATTGACGGTTAATAATCCCGGATGCGGAGCGAATCAACTCACGTTAACCTTCTCTGAAAACATATTATGTAACACCGTTCAGGCTTCGGACTTTTCATTTACCGGCCCCGGAGGACCTTACACGGTTACAGCGGTTTCATCGCCCGTTTGTGCCGCAGGTGGTCAGTATACTAATCAGTTTACAATCACTATTTCACCGGCAATTACGAGTGCAGGCACGTTCACCGCCAATTTGGTTGGACCTGTTACAGATTTATGTGGTAACGTCGCAATATTTCCTGCACAGCTGCCATTCAACGTTGGTTCTTTTACGTTTGCAACATCATCTACACCTGCTAGTTGTGCCGCAAATACCGGAACAGCAACAGTAGCCGTTACAGGCGCAGGACCTTTCACTTATGTTTGGCAACCCAATGTCAGCACTACCGCCACAGCGACAAATCTTGCTGGAGGAATTTACACCGTAACGATTACTGATCAATCTACAGGTTGTTCCAGCACTGATACAATTCATGTGAATGCCAACACTACATTCGCTTCTACTATTTCTGCTTCCGATACTATTTGTCCCGGTTCAAGTACAACACTGACTGTGACACCTGCGGGTGGAACAGCGCCATACACATACAATTGGAGTAATGCGCTACCGAACAGCAATACCGTAACCGCGACGCCTGCAGCAACTACAACCTACACAGTGAATGTTGTGGATGTGAATGGTTGCACATCAGGTCCTTACACGGTAACTATTACCGTTGCAAATGCTGTTACATTAACCACCTCGGGGAATACGGTGGTTTGCTCCGGGAATTCAATAGGATTAAGTGCAACTGCAGCAGGAGGTCTAGGACAAATAAACTATGTGTGGCAACCCGGGAACTTGATTGGCTCTTCCATTACGGTTAGCCCAACGACAACCACAACCTATACGATAACTGCAAGTGATCAGTGTTCTCAGAGCGTTTCGCAAACAGTCACTGTGCAGGTATTTGAAAATCCTGAAGTGTCTTTTACGGCAAACCAATTTGAAGGATGTGCGCCTTTACCTGTTCAGTTTTGGGTAGATACAACAGGCTTATCCGGGGCAACGTATTTATGGAGTTTTGGGCAAAACGGACAAACATCCACATCAGTATTCCCGAATTTCACATATACAGTAGCGGGATGTCAAGACGTGAGTTTAACCATCACCAATGCCGCAGGATGTTCAACAACGGAAACTATTCCTTGCATGATAAACGTGTGGGCTCAACCGGTTGCTGCGTTTACACCTTCAACTACATTTACGGACATTGATAACTCAACGATATCGTTTGACAATAACAGCACAGGAGGTAATTCTTGGATCTGGGATTTTGGCAATGCAACAACATCAACCCAATGGGATCCAGTTATAACTTACGAAACGCCTGGCGTTTATAATGTGACATTGATTGTAACCAATTCTTTAGGCTGTAGCGATACTGCGTCAGAAATAATTACTATTAATGATTATCATACATTTTATGTTCCTAATGCATTCACCCCTAATGGTTCAGGACTAAACGACATTTTCATTCCCGTTTATACGAACATTCTGACTCAAGACTACGAATTGGTAATTTTTAACCGTTGGGGGCAGGTTGTGTTCGAGTCCAACTCTCCTGACAAGGGCTGGGATGGATCGTTTCGTAACAACGGAACACAATGTCCTATTGATGTTTACGTGTATAAAATCAGATACACTGACAACATGTTTGTTAAATACCAACGGACCGGCCACGTCTCATTGATTCGATGAGTTACATCTATTCATCGACGAGTGACTTAAGATCGATTTAGATAACATTTCCTTCTTTTTTTATTAACCACCTGGATTTGAGCATTGTATATACAACCTAGGTTTTGTACGTTTGGTATCGACAAACACACCAAACTAAACGATTAATGCAATCCCCTTTCAGGTTTTTACGCTTATTTGCGTGCTGCATTAGCATTGCGTTAACATCCATTTCATATGGACAGTTGACTGTTAACACAGCAGTAACAAGTGCTCAACTTATTTCTTCATTGGCCGGTCAAGGTCTTACGGTTTCCAATGTTCAATTAAATTGTCCTACGGGTGCGTATGGAACATTTGCTAACGGTAACACCACTAACATGGGACTTACTAATGGCATTCTGTTAACTACCGGAAGTGCTACCAATGCTATTGGTCCGAACAACTCCACAAGTCTTGGAACTTGTAACGGCACCTCCAGTTCTGACCCGCAACTTATCACAATCGATCCTCAAGCAACGCAGGATTTGTGTGTTTTGGAATTTGATATTGTTCCACAGTGTAACCAGTTAACGATTCGATTTGTATTTGGATCGGAGGAATATCCTGAATTTGTGAACTCTTCATTTAATGATGCTTTTGGTTTCTTCATCACGGGTCCCGGCCCTGCATGCCAATCCGGTTTTTACAACAACACTAACGTTGCGACATTGCCCAACAACGTAACACCGGTTTCTATTGACAACGTTAGCCCGACTACGAACACAGCCTATTATGTAAATAATACAGGTGGCACCACCATTCAGTATGATGGATTTACTACAGTTCTGACGCGAACAATAAACATTTGTCCGTGTCAGACGTATCATTTCAAGTTGGCGATTGCAGACGCAGGAGATTGCTATTATGATTCAGGCGTGTTTGTCGATTTCTTGAGTTGTACAAGTGTACTTGCAGTTGCGCCTACTTCTACACCATCAACTACTTGCATCGGGTGTAACGGAACATTAGCCGCGAATGCAAGTGGAGGTGTTGCACCGTACACATATTCCTGGTCTCCGGGAGGATGGACTACTGCTACAGTAAACAACGTTTGCCCTGGCACATACACCGTAACTGTGAACGACACTTACACTTGCACTCCTGCAGCAACAGCAGTTGTCACAGTCACTTCAACCGTAAGTACTTTAACTGTCACCCCAACGCAAACAAATGTTTTGTGTAACGGTCAGTGTACAGGAACAGCCAGCGTTGCTGTTTCCGGAGGAAGTGCGCCTTACACCTATTCTTGGGCGCCATCTGGTGGTAATGCTGCTACAGCAACCGGATTATGTGCTGGGACATATACAGTTTCGATTACTGATGCTACAGGGTGTAATACTACAAGAACATTTACGATAACGCAGCCTCCTGCACTAACAGCGACTCAAACACAGACGAATGTTTTGTGTAACGGACAGTGTACTGGAGCGGCTTCGGTTACCCCATCAGGTGGTACTGCGCCTTACACCTACTCTTGGGCGCCGTCAGGAGGAACAGCTTCCTCAACAACGGGACGGTGCGCCGGAACTTATACCGTTACTATCACTGATGCTAATGGTTGTACGACTACACGTTCGTTTAACATCACGCAACCACCTGCTTTAACAACAACCGGAACGCAAACTAACGTATTGTGTAATGGAGGATTGACAGGATCTGCATCCGTTACACCTTCAGGAGGTACTGCACCTTACACCTATTCATGGGCGCCGTCCGGTGGAACAGGATCTACTGCAACAGGTCTCGGTGCGGGAACATACACAGTAACTGTTACTGATGCCAATGGATGTACTACTACTCGAACCTATTCTATCACTCAACCACCTGCTTTGACCGCCACACAAACACAAACCAATATTTTATGTAACGGTTTATGTACAGGTGCTGCATCTGTTACTCCATCAGGTGGTACTGCTCCTTACACTTACTCATGGGCGCCATCGGGTGGTACCGCATCTTCAACAACAGGTCGTTGTGCGGGAACATATACTGTGACTATCACAGATGCCAACGGTTGTACAACAACACGCACATTTAATATCACACAACCACCCGCTATTACCACAACAGGAACACAAACAAACGTATTGTGTAATGGTGGCAATTCAGGTTCTGCATCTGTTACAGCATCAGGTGGTACTGCGCCATACACCTACTCTTGGGCGCCATCGGGTGGCACAGGTTCCACCGCAACGGGTCTTGGTGCGGGAACATACACCGTGACTGTTACTGATGCTAACGGTTGTACTTCTACTCGCACTTATACCATCACACAACCACCTGCGTTAACAACAACCGGAACGCAAACCAACGTATTGTGTAATGGAGGATTGACAGGATCTGCATCCGTTACACCTTCAGGAGGTACTGCACCTTACACATACTCTTGGGCGCCGTCAGGTGGAACAGGTTCTACTGCAACAGGTCTCGGTGCAGGAACATACACAGTCACTGTTATTGATGCCAATGGTTGTACGACAACTCGTACCTATTCCATCACGCAGCCGCCTGCATTAACTGCATCAACATCTACGACTCCTGCTACCTGCGGTAACCCTAATGGTTCTGCTACCGCAACACCTTCCGGTGGTGTGGGGCCTTACACCTACTCTTGGGCGCCGTCAGGTGGTAACGCCGCTACTGCCACAGGATTACTCGCAGGTACTTACACCGTAACCATCACCGATGCTAACGG
>CALJIF010000116.1 GCA_937974275.1 uncultured Flavobacteriales bacterium | reverse complement strand
CGGCGATGCTGTAAAATATCGCTGGGCAGGTCCTTCAATGGCAGAAAAGATGGGCGCTGTAGGAGTTTTGGTTCGTTCCATGACGAATGCCATTGATACTTTTCCTCACACCGGCGTAATGCGTCAGGATTCATTGGCAGCTAAAATTCCTGCTGCTGCAATTTGTACAAAAGACGCCAATCGTTTAAGTCAGTTATTGAAACAAGAAGGACGCGTGCAGTTTTATATGAACATGAATTGTAAAAAATATGCTGATGCACCATCGTTCAATGTTATCGGAGAAATTAAGGGCAGTGAATTCCCTGAAGAAGTAATTGTATTTGGCGGACATTTGGATGCGTGGGATAATGGTGAAGGTGCGCATGATGATGGCGCGGGTATTATGCAAGCCATCGAGATATTACGATTGTTTAAAGCAACAGGAATTCGACCGAAACGTACCATTCGTGCTGTCATGTGGATGAATGAAGAAAATGGCGGTCGTGGTGCAGATGCTTATGCGAATGAGGCGTTTCGTAAAAATGAAAAACACATTGTAGCCATCGAGTCGGATGCGGGAGGATTTAGTCCACGTGGTTTTGGAATGGACATGGCGAATGAGAAGAAGCAGAAAATTCAAAGTTGGCAAAAGCTTTTTTATCCATGGGGTGTATATGAATTTACGCGTGGCGGTGGTGGTGCAGATATTGCTCCATTGAAGAAGCTGATGGGAACTCCTCAAATTGGTTTGCATCCCGACAGTCAGCGGTATTTCGATTATCATCATACAGCTAACGACATTTTCGAAAACGTTAATAAACGTGAACTTCATCTCGGAGCAGCAAGTATGGCAGCCTTAATCTTCATGATTGACAAGTACGGTTTATAAGGCTTTCAACGATTTTCACCTGGCAAGCATTTAAACTAATTAACAATTCCGTGACAGCCTGTCAGTAAAAACATCAAGGCATAATACTTGTTCCTACAAGTACGTTATCGGAAATCCATAATTTTGGAAAACGATTAAAGGATTCATTCACATATAAAAATTAAAATCATGGCACTCGAAATTACAGATGCAAACTTCGACGAAGTAGTAATGAAATCAGACAAACCCGTATTGGTTGACTTTTGGGCAGAATGGTGTGGACCTTGCCGCATGGTAGGTCCAATCGTAGAAGAAATTTCTAAAGAAATGGAAGGCAAAGCTATCGTTGGCAAAGTTGACGTGGATCACAATCCAAATGTTTCAACTAACCACGGTATTCGCAATATCCCTACTATTTTGTTTTTCAAAAATGGTCAGGTTGTAGACAAGCAAGTTGGTGCTGTTCCGAAGCAAGTATTGATGGATAAGCTGAATGCTTTGATGAACTAATAAAATCGAAGAGATTTAAATCCCCGCAACTCGCGGGGATTTTTTATGCCGTAATGCGTACCTTTAAAAACCATGAATACTTTACAGCAACAGGAAATTCAACAGTTCAGTCACCTCGAGCTTCTTGCACGACAAGTGGTAGAAGGTTTTATTACCGGTTTGCACAAAAGTCCATTTCATGGTTTTAGCGTGGAATTTGCTGAGCACCGGTTGTACAATAAAGGTGAACCCACCAAGCACATCGATTGGAAATTATACGGACGCACGGATCGCATGTTCGTTAAGCGTTACGAAGAAGAAACCAATTTGCGTTGTCAGATTGTTATTGATCATTCCTCTTCGATGTACTACCCTGCTCCGGACCAATTAAAGCCGGGACAAGATTCGAAAATTACATTTGCCGTTAAATGCGCAGCGGCCATGATTGAGTTATTAAAAACACAACGAGACGCGGTAGGTTTGTCGGTGTTTAGTGATAAGACTGAATTGCATACGGCAGCAAAGTCCGGATCTGTGCATCATAAAATGCTGTATCACGAGTTGGAGAAATTGCTTCAAACTCCACATTCCGATCAACGTCACACAACCCAAGCTGTTCAAGCATTACACGAAGTAGCGGATAAAACACATCGACGATCACTGATTGTAATTTTTAGTGATATGTTCGACTCCGGAACTGAGAGTGATGAATTGTTCTCGGCGTTGCAGCACCTCCGGCACAATAAACATGAAGTAGTGTTGTTTCACGTTACGGATCGTCAATCTGAATTGGAGTTCGATTTTGACAATAAACCATACACGTTTGTCGATGTAGAAACCGGAGAAGAAGTAAAAGCGCATCCTTCAGAAGTGCGGGAAGTATATCTGGAATCCATTCGCAAATTCAGTAACGAGCTCAAGTTACGTTGCGCTCAATTTCGCATCGATTATATCGAAGCCGACGTCAGAGCGGGTTTTCATCAGGTTCTGATGCCTTATCTGGTGAAGCGTTCAAAGATGATATAAACGATCGTTCCGGATCGGTATGCATGACAATAATGCGTTGAACTTCTTCCTGTGCAAGGCTACGCTTCATAGCATGTCGAATTCTTTGCTGTGCGAGTTTTGCCGTGCTATTCCAATCTATCATTCGTTCCGGATAAACTTCCGCTACGTCGGAACTGTGCATGGCGCGCTCTAAGGGTGTCAACTTCCACGGTTCATGAATCAAACTTCCGGGAATGTGCGCCAGTTCAGGAATCCATTTGCGAATAAAATCTCCATGCGGATCATGCAGTTGACCTTGCAACACCGGATTGTATACACGAATAGTATGCGTGCCCACAACCGAAGCCTGCATTTGCATTTGCGGATAATGAATGCCGGGTTCATAATCCAAAAACTGTTGCGCTAAATGTAATGCAGGAATTTTCCAGTCTTGCCAAAGATTATGACAAACGAACGAAACCAGCATGGCGCGCATTCTGAAGTTGAGATATCCTGTTGTGTTGAGTGAACGCATGCAGGCATCAATCATTGGAAAGCCTGTTTTTCCTTGCATCCATCGCCGCAATAATTCATCATCAACACCACGATCGATATCCAGCAAACCGCGATTTAATGTTTCAAATTCGTAACGAGGTTCCGACTCCAGCTTCTGCATGAAATGACTTCTCCAACGAATACGCGATAAGAAACTGACATGATTGCCGCTCAAACGTGGTGCGGTGTACACGGCATGTATAACTTGTTTTAACGACAAGCAACCCCATGTTAAGTATGGAGAAAGTCTGCTGCAGCCCGTGCGAGCTGCTTCCGGTTTTGAGATGGAACGATTGTAACGCTGCACACGTTCTTCTAAAAAGCTATTCAAGTATCGATGTGCAGCACGCTCTCCGCCGGGCTGAAATCCGGAGTTTGCCGGCCACTTCAAATTCAGTTGATACAAATTGTGCGCTGTGATTGCCCGAAATTTTGACGAAACGGCAAACTGAACAGGCGACGTGAATTTTCTTGTTCTGCTATCCATCGCAGCTTCCCATCGCTCACTCCATCCCGATTTGCGAAGGCCTCGCTCTACGCCGTTGCACGGTAATTCAGTCCAAAGAATTTCGTGATCAGCAAACCACTTTTTCATTCGAACATCACGTCGATAACTCACCCAATTACCCGTTTCTTGATAGCTGACTACTTCTACGACTTGAAAATGTTGAACCAGCTCATCAAAAAATTGAGTTGCACTATCATGACCAACAATGATATCACCACCAAGAGTCTGTAGTTGCGAACGGAGATCAAGAACACTTTCCAATGCGAATCGGAAATGCCTATGAGCTGCGTCAGGAGCTGAATACAGTTCGGGCTCAAAAATGAAAACGGGAATAACGGGCAGTTGAAATGACGATGCAACGTGCAACGCATCCTGATCATTCAGTCGCAGATCTTTCTTCAGCCACCAAACAACAACACGAGGTTTTACCACCGCTTAATTTCAATTTCTTCCGGTGCAAGATCCGGTTTGGCGTAACGCAGGCGCACACCCTCGTTCACCGGATGATATGTATCGAGGCCCGTGATAGCAACGGCTCCGGCATTCACCAAATCAATAAATCCATCTTCCTGAATGATGCCTTGCTCCGACCATATTTCCATAATCTCACCAACTACTAAAATCGTATCGTTGTACGGAATGGGAATTTCACCTTTGAACTTGCAACCTACACGCAAACGCGACTCTTTCACATATGGTGCAGGATTGTTAAACATAAAGTACGGCGTTAAGCCCGCGTGTTGAAATTCGCTTTGTTCTCTGGTATAACGCGCGCTGGTTTGATGCGCCTGCTTAACAATATCCTTATTCACCTGATTAATCGTGTAGTAACCGGTTGCTTTAATGTTCTCGTACGTATGTCGTTCGACAGATGCCGGACGTTGAATAAAACCAATGAGTGCAGGATCTGCGCCCAGGTGAATAACAGAATTGAAAATGGCCACATTGGGAATGCCGTCAGGACTTACCGTACCAATAAGGTTCGCACTTTTAAATCCGGCCAAGCAATTAATCAATCTTCTTCTCGCCTCTTTTTCCATGGAGGCAATCATTTCCGCTGTGAATTTCATGCTAGCATAAACAAACAAGTTGCCGTTAAGTTTTGCAGGAGGCTGCGATTCTAATTCCCTGAAAAACAGGAAAAACAGAGAATATTTTCAAAAAGTATTTGCAGATTCGGGAATTCAATTAATTTTGCAGACCCAATTACGGCAATACGCTGTTTTTAGGAAAACGGATCGGTAGTTCAGCTGGTTAGAATGCCGCCCTGTCACGGCGGAGGTCGCGGGTTCGAGTCCCGTCCGGTCCGCAAAAGCTCTCAGAAATGAGGGCTTTTTTGTTTTAGTTCACTCCTAGTTTCTGCGGCAACTTTTATAAGTGCAACAACTACACGCGTTCGAGTCCCTCCCGATGCTTCGGGACGGTCCGCAAAAGCTCTCAGAAATGAGGGCTTTTTTGTTTTAGTTCACTCCTAGT
>CALJIF010000115.1 GCA_937974275.1 uncultured Flavobacteriales bacterium | reverse complement strand
GGTTCTGGACCTCAAATACCGTAGTCTGAGGATTAAAACCAATCTTAATTCTTACTTTATCGTAATCCTTGTTGATGACGTATTCGCCCAAGATAGCTGCCCGTAGCGCAGTAATACGTTGCTGCCCATCAATCAAAATTTTCTTTCCCTCGGACAGTTTACCGTCTTTCAATCGCACATTAGGATTCTGCCATGTAATGACATATCCAATCGGATAACCTTTGTACAAAGAATCCATTAAGTCTCTAACCTTGGTGTTGTCCCAAACGAAGGGGCGTTGTACTTCAGGAATTGCTATTTGTCCATCCTTTACGAAGGCAAGGAAGGTGGATATTTGGTGTTGATTGACGGAGTATTTCTGCATATTATGGTGTTGTCTTTGAATTTGAGGATTAAGTTAAAGCAACATTATTCTGGGTGTTTTAATTAACTACGAAATAAACTCCCTTCCTAATTCCTGTTGAATGAATTCTGTGCAGTCGCGTTTATAAACCGTCTGGAGTAGTCCGTGAAACATTGTTTGCCGTAAATTTTCAATATGAGGGTTATGACATCCATAAACATGGGCAATCCATTTCTTGCCTTTAAGAGTTTCCGTTTTCATTGACGTAATACCTAAAACTTCTAAGTTCTTTTCATCAAATCCGAAGCCCATAAATAGCACCGTATCGGCATTGCTAATGGCACATTTGAATAGCACATTCGTAATTTGACTTCTTTCGTAAATTAAATTTATTCCCGTAGAGTAAAGTTGAACATTTTTATAGTCATAATTAGGGTGACCAAAATGTATATAAGGTGCTAATTCATTTTTATCAAAAAATCTTTTGAGTACCTTATTTTGCCACGGTAAATGAGAGACTTTCCCGTAAACGTGATGAACATGTTTATCACAAAAGTCCTCAACCAAATGGCCGTTTTTTCTGAACAGAAATTCTTCCACCAAACGATCATAATTGAAAGTAACAATGTTGAATTCCAATTTGTGATTCTCATTACTTAAAATGTGATGTGCCGATAAGTACTTATCGAGTTCAGTGAGCCAAGTGTCTTTTAAGAAAGTTGCATCGCTTAAACAAGGTCCTTCATATCCGAGCACATGAAGCAAAATCATCATTTTAGTTATGTCGAGATAACTTTGCTTATGCTCATATTGCTCCATAAAATCATCAATACTGTACGATTTCTTAGCATCTCTCTTTTTTCGTATGTATTCGGTCAGATCCTCTCTATAACTATCAAGAATAATAGGGTCATATCCGGCTGCTAATAACACTTTTGAAAGATAGGGGGCCGGTTCTCTGAAAACTCTGCTACATATTCCTTCTGTTAAATCACTTCCCAGTTCCATCTTACTGTTAAATGCATTACTGGCCCCTGCGCCCAAGACTAAGACAATTCTTTTCATTTGGAAACGTGTTACAGTCTTACCAAATTAATTAATTTATTATAAAATTTTCATGAAGATACATCGGGTCTTCGACCCCACTGGCTTCTAGACCTAGGAATAATATTAACCGCATTTGCCCTTGATGGCGCTGCATTTATCTCAAATGAAAGGGGTGTTTTTAGAAAGATATAGCACAGACAAATGCTGCTGTATCAAAGGATTGAAATTGAGTATTAGTAAACAGAGCGCAATTACTTCCCGATACAAAACTTACTAAAAATATTCCCCAACAAATCGTCGGTGGTAATCTCGCCGGTGATGAGGCCGAGGTAGTGTAAGGCTTCGCGGATGTCTTGTGCTAATAAGTCGCCGGGCATGCCGTTGTTGATGCCGTTGATGACACGTTCTACTGCTGCTGCTGTGTGGCGCAAAGCGTCGGCGTGGCGGGCATTGGTAACTATTGTTTCGGTAACGTTTACGGTGCGACTGTCGAATAACGTGACGAGCTTGTGTTTCAAATCGTCTAAATACAAATGTTCTTTCGCAGAAATAAACAACACGTCGTAGGCCGCAAATTCTTTCTGAATTTCATCTAAATTTTCTTTGTCAATTTTATTGCCCACCAGCAATAACTGCGCGCCTTGAATGTGCGTGTTCACTTCTTCAATCGCTAACTTCAATTCTCCGGCAGTTATTTCGTGCACGTCGAATAAATAAATTACAATCGCACTCTGACGAATTTTTTCATAGGAACGTGTTACACCAATCGACTCAATGACGTCAGTGGTATTGCGCAATCCTGCCGTATCGATAAATCGAAACAATACGCCGTCTATGGTAATTTCATCTTCAATAACATCCCGCGTGGTGCCCGGAATCTCGCTGACAATAGCGCGTTCCTCTTCCAGCATGGCATTCAGCAACGTGCTTTTTCCGGCGTTGGGTTTTCCTACGATAGCAACAGGAATTCCGTTTTTAATGACGTTGCCTACTTCGAACGAATCGATGAGTCGCAACACCAAACGCTGAATGGTGAAGAGTAAATTTTTTAAATCATCACGATTGGCAAACTCCACATCTTCTTCGCTGAAGTCGAGTTCTAATTCAATTAACGAAGCAAAGTTGACCAAGTGCTCGCGCAATATTTTAATTTTTCCGGAGAAGCCTCCGCGCATTTGAGCCAATGCCACCTGGTGTGATGCGGCACTTTGCGATGCGATCAGATCGGCCACTGCTTCCGCTTGGGACAAATCCATTTTACGGTTCATGAACGCACGAAACGTAAATTCGCCTGGCTCCGCTAAACGTGCACCTTTTCGCAACAACAATTGCAACAGTTGCTGCTGAATAAAAACAGAACCGTGACAAGAAATTTCTACCACATCTTCACCGGTAAACGATTTCGGATTACGGAAGATCGTGGCAACTACTTCATCGAGTAAAATTCCATTGTCCTGAACCACGGCAAAGTGTGCGCTGTGCGAAGCAACACCGGAAAGTACTTTCGGTTTACCCGATTTGCTGAACAAAATGGATTCAGCAATAGGAATAGCATCTTTCCCCGACAAGCGCAGCACCGCAATAGCAGCCGCACCGTGAGCCGTAGCCAGCGCTGCAATAGTATCATTCTGATTCATGGACATAGGATGTGAAAGGTACTAAATATTGCTTCATCGTAACACCTTAGCTACAATTACCCGGAAGGAAGAATAGCGTCACCTAGAACCGGTTGTTATTGAGCGAATCGCATCGCTTTCGAATTAAAATAATATTTTCATATTTGTAGCGTTATCCCAATAACCTCAATCAGTTATTTATGAAATTAAAATTGCTTCGCTTACTATTAGCGTTCGCGTTGATAGTTGAATTCCGACAGGCCCATGCACAATTACTATTTAGTTATGGTGGCGCTGTTGGAACGTTGAACAACCGCGACATGCGTAAATTCTTCGACTCGTACACTCGTCTAGTCGGAAACAACATGGTGAAAGATAATCTGCGTCTGGGCTTGGCATACGGCTATTCATATTCCATTGATGCTAATTTCGGTAGTGATGGTGCAGGTATCTGGATTCAGATGCGCCGTTCGTGCATGAAAAGTTTTGCGTCGGCAGAAGCTACGGACGGCACACGTCATTTTGAAGTACGACAGAATAACTGGAGCATGCCCTTCGGTTTGGCGTGGTACGATGAACAAGGTTTATTTGTTACGGGAGCAATTTCTTTCGGATATTCCGGAAACTACTTATTGTCTTCATTCGAATATCCTGATGGAACAACGAGTATGGGTACAGAACGTTGGTTAAACGGTGTTTTTCGCAGTTATTCCATGTCGTTCGCTCCAATGGCTTCTGCCGGTTTTCGACCAATTCGACCATTACCGATGTTAGTGTATGGTGAACTGGCGTATTTCATGCCTCTGATGTCATCTGTGTTTCGTGAAAGAATTTATATCGATTCCAATAATTATAATTTATCGGATGATAAGACCTATGATACATTGCCTAAAGACTATGAAGCATTTTGGGCAGATCCCGATGCGTACGACACGATTGATTCGAAAAATCAGGTGCGTTCGGGAATGTTCGGTTGGCAATTGGTCATTGGATTGAAATTAATTTTATAATGAGACATTTTATAATGAGATACGCAATAGCATTATTAGTTTTTGTTGTGACCATTACCTCTTGTGAGCGTGATACGCGCATTCAAAAACGTCGTGATGGCACATGGAATGTTGCACAAGTAACACAAACCTGGTATGTCAACGGTGTTGCGGATAGCACCGTTACGGGTAATGACGTAGGCACGTTGGAGTTGGAGTCGGGTGAACCGTACAACAATCCCATGAAATACACGCAGACTTCAACAGTAATTGGTCCCTATTTTGGAAGGTATGAAGCATGGTGGATGGACACCGCAGAGCAGGAGCGTATCATTTTCTCTATTCCCGGATTTTACAGTGAAACTCTGATTTACACGGTGGAAAAGAACTCACGTCGTAAGATGGAATTGTTGCTGGTAGGTTTGGATGCTAACGGGAAATTGGCATTCCGCGAGCAGGTAGTGTTGAAGAAGCAATAAGCGTAAAGATTTAGAACTATTTGGCAACGTAGTATTTGCCGCATTGGCTACATTTGCGGATATGCTAACGTACGCCATCATTATCGCTACTTGCGCGGTCTCTCTTATAAAAATGGAGGACTTCGAATTCAAGAACAAATTCATGTTCAATGCTTATGCGATTGATCGTTACAAGCAGTGGTGGCGATTTTTGACACATGGCTTATTACACGCCGATTTTACCCACTTGTTCTTCAACATGTTGTCCTTGTTTTTCTTTGGACCGCTGGTGGAGAACGCATTTCAGTCGGAATGGATTTTTGGCGAAACGATCGGGAAAGTGGTTTATCTCGCATTATACATTGGGGCATTGGTGATGTCGTCCATGTACTCGTTTTTCAAGCATCGCAACAACAGTTACTACAATGCGCTCGGTGCTTCGGGTGCAGTGTCTGCAGTTATTTACACCGCCATTTTATTAAGTCCGCACAATACCATTTATTTATATTTTATTCCTATTCCTGCTTGGGCTTTCGGTGTCGTGTATCTCGCATTGTCGTGGTATCTGGGACGTCGCGGTCAAGATAATATCGGACATGATGCCCATTTTTGGGGTGCGGTATTCGGTTTGGTTTTTCCTATCGTGTGCAAACCTGCGCTTTTCGAAGTGTTTATCTTTCAGCTGATGAATCCTTCATTGATTGGGAATTAAATTGAAACGCTGTATCTTCATTCCATGAGTCAGACCTTGCCATATTTATTGCACAACGGAACATTTGTTGCATCCGAGCAGCCGCTGTTTACTCCGCACAATCGTGGTTATCGTTATGGTGACGGTTTATTCGAGAGTATGCGTTTTGTGCAAGGCAAGTTACAGTTTGCTCAGCGTCATCTGCAACGTCTCATGTCAGGTGCCAACTTAATGCAGTATTCAATTCCGGATAATTTTATTTCGAAATCGCTGGAAGATTGGTGCAAGTTATTGGCAGAAAAGAATCAAATAACCGGATCTGCACGAGTACGTTTGTCAGTGTATCGTAATGATGGAGGATATTATAAACCTTTGGACAATACTGCTTCATGGATTTTAGAAATGTGGAGCATGGATGCTGATCATTACACCATTAACGATAAAGGAATTTCGGTTGAATTGTTTCAGGATGTGCGCAAACCCGTTAACAAGTTGTCAGGGCTGAAAAGTGCGAATGCGGCTTTGTATGTGTTGGGCGCTCTGTTTGCACAGAAGATGAACGTAGATGATGCGGTGCTCATTAACCAAAACGGAAACGTAATTGAAGCAACAGGATCGAGTTTATTTGCGGTAAAAAATGGCGTGTTGTATACGAGTCCGTTGTCGGAAGGCTGCGTTGCCGGTGTAATGCGCTCTGTAGTCATGGAATTGGCTCAACAAAGCAGAATTGCCGTTTATGAAGTGCCGTTGCCGTTGAGTGTGCTACTGAATTCGGATGAAATCTTCCTGACGAATGCGGTACACGGAATAGTTTGGGTGAGTGCATATCGTAATAAGCGTTACTTCAGTAATACGGCTAAGAAGATCAACGAGCTGCTAAACGCTCATGTAGCGAAAGCTTAATCGCTGCTGGCACGAATTAATTGAGAGCGGTATTTCGTAAACACACTCGACCGCGATACAAATCCCCGATATTGTTCGTTTTCCACAACGGGTAAATTCCACGCTCCGGTTTCATCAAATTTGCGCATCACGGCATACATGTCTTCATCCGGATGAACAACAGCCGCTGCAGGTTGCATCAAATCTTCAACCGTGTATTTATCGTATTTGTCGCGATCAAACATGATTTCACGAATCTGTTCGAGTCGTATCACGCCCAGTAATTCCAAGTTATCACCCAATACAGGGAAAATATTGCGTTGGGAATGCGCTACTACATTTACAAGTTCACCCAAAGTCATATCGGGTAAAACAGGTTGAAAATCCGTCTCCATAATTTTACGCACGTTAATGGAGCTGAGAATATTGCGGTCTTTGTTCTGTGTGTAGATCTGTCCTTTTTTAGCAAGCTTTTTTGTATCCATGGAATACGGCTCGAAGTATTTCACGATAGTATAACTCAATGCACTTACAATCATCAGCGGAATGATCAATTCATATCCGCCTGTAATTTCAGCGATCAGAAATATTCCCGTTAACGGCGCATGAAATATTCCGGTTAATGTTCCTGCCATGCCAACAATGGTAAAATTGGCGATGGGCAATGATACAATTTGCGCAATGTGCAACAGGAAGGAAAAAATAAAACCGAGATACCCGCCGACAAAAAGGGAAGGGGCGAAGTTGCCACCATTACCTCCACTACCGATGGTAACAGAAGTGGCTATGACTTTAATGAAAGTAATCGCGGTTACAAAAAGTAAAATTCCCCATAACGAAACAATTTTCCCCTCGAAGTAAGAATCATGCAGGAGTTTGTCGGGACGCATATCCGCCAGTGCTTTAATAGAAGCGTAACCTTCTCCGTATAAAGAAGGAAATAAATACAATAAGCCTGCTAGTAATAAACCACCGATTATTGCAGCTCGAATTGGTGAACGTTTTCGTCCTTTAAAAAGATTTTCAATTCGCGGAAACATGCGCGCATAATAGACGGCAAAAAATCCGGTGGTGATTCCCAGCAACACATACCAAGGGACATTGTGATAATCGAACGGCTGTTGTAATTTGAAAAGCAACAGTATTTCTTCGCCAAGCATAATGTTGGACAATAGAGCTCCTGTTGCTGCAGCAATCATGATCGGAATGAATGCATTGATCGTAACATCTGCAATTAAAACTTCCAATGCAAACAACATTCCTGCAACGGGTGCATTAAATGCAGCACCAATTCCTGCTGCGGCACCTGCTGCTAATAATAAACTACGATCTTTATACGTCAACTTATACGTGCGTGCATAATTTGAGCCGATTGCGGAACCCGTAGTCACAATTGGTGACTCCAAACCGGCACTTCCCCCAAAACCAACTGTTAGCGCAGATGTTAGCACATGCGAATACATTTGATCTTTGGGCAGTCGTGCATTTTTTTTCGCGATAGCATATAAGATGTTGCTGTTGCCACGACCGAGTTTACCGTTGAAAAAATGTTTCACGATGAGCACGGTCAAAATAATACCTAACAACGGACCAACAAGAAATAAGAAACGATCGGAGATTAAACCGTAGTCGCGTGTCATCCATCCTTGAATCGCGTGCACGGCCATTTTCAGCACAATAGCTGCTAAACCTGCAGTTAGGCCAACAAGAATACTGGACAAGATGAGAAATTGCTTCTTATCCAATCTATCGTGTAACCACTCAATAGTGGTCTCAATAAATTTGATGACCTTTGTCACGGAGCAAATTTAACAATCTGTGGCAAGTCCTTATCATATTCTTATTGTTTGCAGTGTTTTAATCATCATCTCGTATTTGTTTAATGCAATAGCGGGGAAGTTGCGTATTCCGGCTGTCTTGCTGCTGATCAGTATGGGCATGGGTTTACGCTATTTCGGTGATCAGTTCAACTATGCATTGCCGGATATGTCTTTAATTCTCGAATTATTGGGAATTACCGGTTTAATTTTCATCGTATTGGAAGGGTCGCTGGATTTAAAATTAACGCGGGATAAAATTCCGCTTATTCGAAGGTCGTTTCTTTCTGCTCTGCTCATTCTACTTGCAACATCAGCAGGAATCACCGCGATTTTGTATTACCTGTTGCATCTGGATTATAAAACATCCCTGGTGTATGCCGTTCCCTTAGGTGTGATTAGTTCTGCAATTGCAATTCCCAGTGTTCACGCACTCACAAAACAGAAGAAAGAGTTTATCGTTTATGAATCTTCATTTTCTGATATACTCGGCATCATGCTGTTTAATTATGTGGTGCTGGATTCATTATTATCGTGGGAATCAGTAGGAACTTTCTTTGGCGGTTTCGTAGCCATCGTTGTAATAGCAATTATCAGTTCGTTTTTGATGGCGTTTATCCTGGATCGATCCAAAGCACACGCGAAGTTCTATCTGATTTTCGGATTCATGATATTAGTGTATTCCGTTGCTAAAATGGCGCACCTGCCTTCTTTACTTTTAGTCATGGTATTCGGTTTGGTGTTAAATAACCCCGAATTGTTCTTGCGCGGAAAACTTGCCAATTGGATCAAGCCCTCAGAAATGAATAAAACGGCGAATGAATTGCGTTTAATTACA
>CALJIF010000114.1 GCA_937974275.1 uncultured Flavobacteriales bacterium | reverse complement strand
AAACTTTGGTGATGAGATTCGTATTAGACAATAACGAATTGTTGGAATCGTTAAACAAGGAAAAAAAAAACTGCCAAGGAATAGTTGCAGCTGTTACCACTAAAATGCGCGACATACCGTTGGTGTCGGTTCCGTAGATGGAACCCAAAAAAGTAAACACAACTATAGTTAGCAAAGGGCGGATTAATGCCCAGGCAACACCAATAACTGTTTGTTTGTAACGAACGGTGACATCGCGCCAAGCCAGAAAGTAAAGAAGTCCCTTATACGTAAAGAGATCCTTCCAGTAGTTTCCGCCTGCCTTTTCGGCTTCAATAACAATGCGATTCCCCATGAGGTGAGCATTACTGCTGAGTACTATATAAATAATGCAGGCAAACGACTTTTATGTTCGCCCCCCTGCAATACGATTACTTCGCAACGCTTATTGAACGTGTTTCACGAATCACGGTAACTTTTACTTGTCCCGGATACGTCATTTCGTTCTGAATTTTACTTGCAATATCCAGCGATAACGTTTCTGCGTCTTTGTCGGAAACCTTCTCCGATGCAACGATTACGCGCAACTCACGACCGGCCTGAATAGCATATGTTTTATCTACACCGGGATACGATAACGCCAACGATTCCAGATCTTTCAAACGCTTGATATATTGCTCCACCACTTCACGGCGCGCGCCCGGACGCGCACCTGAGATCGCGTCACACACTTGAACGATTGGTGAAATCAACGATGTCATTTCAATTTCATCATGGTGCGCACCAATGGCATTGCATACTTCGGGCTTTTCCTTGAATTTCTCGGCCAATTTCATACCAAGGATTGCGTGTGGCAATTCCGGTTCGTCATCCGGCACTTTCCCGATATCGTGTAACAATCCGGCTCGCTTGGCAACCTTAGGATTTAAGCCCAATTCAGATGCCATGATCGCACAAAGATTCGCTACTTCACGCGAGTGTTGTAACAAATTCTGTCCGTACGATGAACGGTATTTCATACGTCCAACCATTCGGATCAATTCAGGATGCAAACCATGAATACCCAAATCAATTGCTGTACGCTTACCGGTTTCAATAATTTCTTCTTCCACCTGACGCTTCACTTTTTCTACCACTTCTTCAATTCGCGCAGGGTGAATACGACCGTCAGAAACCAATTGGTGCAACGACAAACGTGCAATTTCACGGCGAACAGGATCAAATCCTGAAAGAATGATCGCTTCCGGAGTATCATCAACAATAATCTCGATACCGGTTGCAGCTTCTAACGCACGAATGTTACGTCCTTCACGACCGATAATGCGGCCTTTCATTTCATCACCTTCAATGTGGAATACAGAAACCGAGTTTTCTACTGCATGTTCTGTTGCCACACGCTGAATCGTTTGAATTACGATACGCTTTGCTTCTTTGTTAGCGGAAATTTTCGCCTCGTCCATAATGTCTTTCACATACGACATGGCGTCCGTGCGGGCAATAGCTTTCAACGATTCCATCAATTGAGCCTTTGCATCTTCCGCAGAAATACCGGAAATAGTTTCCAGTTGTTCCACTTGCTTGCGATGCAACTTCTCTACTTCCTCTTCTTTACCTTTTACCAAATCCAACTGGTGTTCTACGTCTTTACGACGTTTTTCCAACTCGTTTTCTTTACGCTTGGTCTCTTCCAGCTTTTGATTTAAGGATTGCTCCTTCTGTTTGATTCGGTTTTCTGCTTGCGTAATTTGATTGTTGCGTTCCTGAACCGTCTTTTCGTGTTCTTGCTTCAGTTGCAGAAACTTTTCTTTGGCCTGCAACAACTTCTCTTTTTTGATGGTTTCTCCATCAATTTCTGCCTGTTTCAATTTATCCTGTGCCTTTCGCTCAATAGCGCTTCGCAATACCGAAGCCACCACCACAGCACCGGCCAAAACACCGGCAACACCGGCTATAATGGCTATTACAATTGGGGACATAAGTCAGTTTTTATTAGTTAAACAAATCTCTTGTTTCGCAACCAAATAACTGCGCTTACTGCGGAAAAATCATGAACAGGAAAATGTATATAACCTGATATACATTAATTGGAAGAAGCGGAAATCCCTTGGTCTAAAAGTTGGTTCAGATACATTAGGTCCTGCGCCAGTTGCTGCTCTTGTGAAGCACTTTTGTTTTGGGATTCCAGGTACATGGTTGCAAATTGCAATGCCGCCATCGCTAACAAGTCTTGCTTATCACGCACGGAATAGCGCGCTTCCAGCTGAGCCACACGATCATTAATGCGCTTTGCCGCGTCATTAACGAACGATTCTTCGTGATCCTCCACGGTTAGTGGATAGGTTCTGCCTGCAACTTGTATTTTGACGGACTTTGCGCCCATTTTACCAATTTTAGTTCGTTCTCCTCTACCTGTTCAGCTGTGCGATACAAAGATCGATTTCCCGCACCAGCTCATTTATCTTGAGTTTTAAAGCAAGATTCTTTTCATCCGTGTCGGCTACCGTTTTTGCAACTGCCATAGCTTTTAACCTATGATTTAGTCGTTCGTTGTCGGTTTCCAACCCTGCAATACGCTCCTTCAATTCAGTCACCTGTGCTACAAGGCGACCATTCTCAGCGCGTAACGCTTCCTGCAAAGCTACTAATTTTTGAGCTTTGTCCCTGAGTTGCAGAATAATAGAAGCATTAGTTTCCATAAACGATCGCAGCACCCTGAATTTCAGAGCACAACAAATGTAAGCATTGCACCAAATTACTTTACAATTCTGGTATGTATCTTGCGGAAGATAAACTATGAAACGGAACATTTTTGTCGGGCTGATGATGTTATTGAATGTGTCGGTGTTCGCACAAGCGGATTCACTGTATCCATCAGGCTACTTCAAACTTCCGATGGACATTCCGGTCAAAATTTCAGGAAACTTTGGGGAATTGCGTCCGAATCATTTTCATGCCGGACTTGATTTTACTACCTCCGGCAAAGAGGGTTATCCCGTAAAAGCCTCAGCAGACGGATATGTTTCCAGAATTAAAATTAGCCCTTGGGGTTACGGCAAAGTCGTTTATGTGACTCATCCCAATGGTTATGTCACGGTTTACGCGCATTTACAGAAGTTTTCCGGTGCTCTGGCAACCTATGTAAGCAAACAACAAGCGTTAAAAGAATCGTTTGAAGTGGAAGTTTTTCCATTACCTGAAGAACTTGTGGTCAAACAAGGACAAGCACTGGGATTATCAGGAAATACGGGAAGTTCCGGTGGTCCGCATTTACATTTCGAAATCCGGGACGCTAAAACCGAAGAAGCCATAAACCCACAGTTATTCGGACTTCCGGTTGCTGATGCTGTGGCCCCAACAGCAGTAAGCTTGGCTGTTTATCCGTTGAATCCGCAATCGTGTGTAAATGGCAAATCGACTGTGCAGCGATTCAATTTGGTTAAAACCTCGGGCGGATATAGCATTGCCGGGAAAGATAGTTTACAGGTTTATGGCAATGTGGGATTTGCTGTAGAAGCGTTTGATACAGAAACACAAGCACACGGAAAAAATGGTGTATTCGAGGTGATTTTGAATCATAACGGCAAAGCAATTTATCAGCATCGAATGGACAGAATTGCATTCGAAAAATCGCGCTATATCAATTGCTTTGTAGATTATTCCACGAAACAATCTACCGGCAAATACTACATGCGTTCGTGGAAATATCCCAATAATGAATTGAATTACGTGATGACTCCGGGACCTGAAGGAACCTTATTTACTTCAACCGGCAAACACACCTTACATTATTTATTACGAGATGTAAAGGGCAACACGACAAAAGTTGACTTTACGGTTTACAGTAAAAATTCACCGTGCACAAACACCGCTGCTTACAAGCCTATTGAACAGGTGGCAGTGTGGCAACAAGAAAATGTATTTGAAGAACCGGGACGTTTTCGGTTTGTAATTCCGGCAAAGGCGCTATACCAAAACGAGTATTTTACTTATAAAACATCGAAATCTACTTTTGGATTTTCAGTTACGTTGGTCGACGAAAAAATTCCGGTACAACTTCCATGCTCGTTGCATATTTATGCCAATGTACCACCACAACTACAAAATAAATTAGTAGTGGTTAAAACAGATTCAAAAGGAAAAGTAACTGCGGTTGGTGGTTCGTGGAACACAGATGGAGTTTCAACTACAGTTAAGGAATTGGGAACTTACAAAATATCGATAGACACAATTGCTCCGAAAATTACACCGATGAACTTCGATCTCAACGGCAATGCGCAAACTGTGTTATCAATAACAGAAATGAAATTCAGAATCGGAGACAACCTCTCGGGAATTCAAAGCTATCGTTGTGAGATTAACGGCAAATGGACGCTTGCAGAGTACGAGCCTAAATTGAATCAATTACTCGTAAATGTGACCAACTTGAAAGGTGATCAACAACTGAAATTGATAGTTACCGACAAATGCGGTAATACGATCACCTACGAAAAATCATTCCGACGTTAAGTTATTCTAGGAACTGAATCCACGCATCTGCATATTCTAATCGTGTTGTTTCAACGATCTTAATTGCTTCTTCTTTTGTCGCCGGATGCGCAATTGTAACGTACATGAATCCGTTTTTCTTATTCATAACACGTTGCACTTTCGGGTATTTGTTCAATGCAGCGGCTTTTACCTCTAAGCGTTTCGCGTAATCCTTATTCTTAAAAGAACCAATAACCACATAGTAACCCGGCTCAGCCGTTAAGTTATCATCGGTCATAAAGTTCTTACTGGAATCCGTGCGCATGATGATTTTCTTACCGCCATCCAAAACTTGTTTATTCTTGTTTTCGGCCACCACTTTTGCAGAATCACCGGCATTCATTTTTCCGAATTTTTCCGGATGCTTCAGACGATATTCCGCCGAGAAAAACTCTACATTAATTTCATTCGTGGTAAATTCCTTAATCTGTGAAGCATCATACGACTTCACATATTCATCCTGACCGCTCACCTGAAAGAATAACTTATAACTCTTTCCGGAAGGCAAGTTGATGGAGTATTTACCGTTATCAGAACTTGTATTATAGTCGCCCAGCAAACTATCCGCAGCAGTATAAGTAACGGTAACAACAGCACCAACCGGCTGCTCATCCAAAGTCACTAGTCCTTTAATTAATATTCGTTCATTCGTTAAAATACCCGGATCCGCGAAATACAAATCCATCATACCGCTTCCACCGGGACGATTCGATGCGTAAATCGCTTTCTGCCCGTCTGCTGTTAATTGATAATAGATATCATCAAACACCGAATTAATCGGCATGCCCATATTTTGCGCCAATTGCCAGCTTTGACCATCAACACCAAGATCAGAAACAAATATGTCATACCCTCCAACGGCATTATGACCACGCGAACTGAAATACAATTTATAACCTTTATCTGCCAAAAACGGAGCATCCTCATCCAAAGCAGTATTGATATTTAATCCCAAATTTTGAATGTTGGTCCACACCGAATCTCCTACTAACGTAGCACGATAAATATCTTTCCCACCAAAACCACCCGCACGATCACTCGAGAAATACATCGTTTTCCCATCTGCAGATAATGTCATACTTCCTTCCCATGAATCGGCTTTATTAATGTCACCGCGCACAGGAACAGGAACGGTCCAGTCATTGCCGATTTTTTTGGAAACGTAAATATCTCCACCATTATTCGGAGAAGATTTAAAAACGTACATGGTTGTTCCGTCTGCACTAATCGCCGAAACAGCATCGTGCATTTTAGAATTGATATTTTCACTGATCGTTTGCGGATAAAACCATCCTGACTTGGTCTTCATCGTTAAGAAGACATCTTCATAATACAACCCTGCCGAGTCATTTTTACCATAGAGATAGTTTTTACCTCCCGAACTTTGCGGCCCCTTGTATGTGAAAATCAAAACAGAATCGGCTTTTGTCAGCACCGGACTGTATTCATCCGCCGGAGAATTTAACGGTCTGCCGCCATTTTCAACTTTATTAAACGTCTTTTTCTGAGCCAGCTCTTTTGCACTTAAACAATTGGTAACGTATTGCTGCAAACGTATCTTTTGAGCAGGATCTTGTTCCTTTGCCAACTGCAAATTAAATTGCATTAAAGCATCATCATATTGCTCGTTTTGCAAATAGGCACGCCCCAGGAAGAAATTAATTTCAGGCAGCAAAGGGTCTTTGTCGTAACTCGCCTTTAGCAAACTAACTGCAGTTGTAGCATCACCGGTATAAATACAACACACCCCCGCACGGTACTGATACAATACCACTTCCGGACGCAAATCCTTTAGTTTCATGTAATAGCCATGCGCCTGTTCATACAAGCGTTTGTTGTATAAATCATTGGCGTGTGTAATCATCGCTTTTTCAGACGAGGCTTGCGCCCACATCGAATTCAACGAGATAGCAACAACACTGAAAATTATCAGCAGATACTTCACAAATCCTGTATTAATCGTATTTACCACGCATGAAACCACCGGATGCCTGACTACCCTGCATTTGACCAAACTTGTAAGCCAGCATAAATTCATGGCTTATACCTGCACTGGTTTTCAACGGTGTCAGGATCAAATCATATGCATAGCCTGCACTCAGATTACCAAATACTTTCACTCGCGCGTTAATTCCAACGGCATAATTCGAGCGGTAAGAAGCACCCACCCACAACATGTCACGCCAGCTACCCATCAAGTTTACATCGTACTGAAACGGTGTGTTTGGCAACCAACGAACAGCAACCATAGGCTCAATAGCTAGTTTCTCTTCTTCGTTGAATACGTACTTGTAATTCACCGTTCCCATGTAATGACGATTCAACTGATAGTAGGAACGTGTATCGTATGTTGCTAACTGGGTGTGTTGTCCGATAAGCTGAGGAACGGAAATGCCAACACGCAAATCTTTCCAATTATAACTAACTCCAACGTTTGCATCTAATGCTGTTCTGCGTTGCATTTGCGAAAACATCATCGGATCTGACGCGTCCTTTACAACTGCGCGAGCAAAATCAATGCGGTTATCCAAAAATCCTAACGACAAACCGAAACGAATTTGATTGTCGTCGTCGATCTTCAAACGATAAGCGTACGATGTATAAATCCCCAGACGTTCATTGATATCCTGATTGTCGTTGAATACGGTTAAACCTAAACCAATATTCTTGGAATCCATAAATCCGTCAACCGTGAATGCGTTGGTAACAGGGCCCCCGGGCATTCCAGTCCACTGTGCACGGTGCGTTAACGCGGCCTGAGTTTCACCCGTAACACCTGTCGCGGCAGGATTATACAAGAATTGATTAAAGTAGTACTGACTGTAAAGCGGCAACTGCTGTGCGGATAAGTTCACACCCAGAAAACCTGCAAATGCTGATATGATAATTGACTTTCTCATGATCGATCTATTTGTTTTGGGTGAACTTATTTTTTCTCACTGATAACGGTTACTGCGCCTTTCAACACTTCCCCGGTGTCGGTAAATTCCAAGACATAATAGTATGTACCATCCGGAAGTTGAGATCCGTTATATGTACCATTCCAGCTGTTATTGTAACCTTCCATCTGGAAAACTTCCATACCGTTACGATTATAAATCACCACCTTATTCTGAGGATAGAAATTAATATTCTCAATAAACCAGGTGTCGTTGAATCCGTCACCGTTAGCAGTAATCAAATTCGAAATCACCACATTGTAGTCTTGCTTCAAGGTTACTGCAACGGTGTCATTATCGGAACAACCGTTCATGTCGGTAACTGTCAATGTATAGGTAACGTTGTAAGGCGGCGTACAAGTTGGATTTGCAACAGTAGGATCAGAAAGACCAACCGTTGGCACCCAGTTGTAGAACACTCCACCACTGCCCAACATCACGATTGAACCGCCCGCGCTTACTGCAGTATCAGGTCCGGCGAATGCGGAAGGACGAGGCAATACCGTAATGCTCACAGAGTCGCTAGAAGTACAACCTGTTACGGTATCAGTTGCAACTACAACATAAGTACCGGTTACGTCTGCGTATATAGATGCTGTTGTATCTCCGGTATTCCAGCTGTAAGAAGCATTTATTGAAGTTGGCACTGATAACAAGGTGCTGTCTCCGCTACATAATGTTGTGTTTAACGAGGACGTGATATCCGCAGATGGATTAGCATTTACAATTGCAACACCTGTTGCTGTATCCGAACAGTTGTTGTTCGAAACAACAATTAATGTCACATTGAAGTTTCCTGATGCGCCATACGTATGACTCGGACTCGCAGCTACAGAAGCATTGTTGTCACCAAAGTCCCAGTTCTGGAATAATATTCCTCCGGAAGCCACAGTTGTGCTATTTACAAAAGTTGTAACGCCGCCTTCACAAACCGGTGTCGATGTAAATGCTGCAACCGGCTTAGGATACACAGTTATGATCGCCGAACTTGTTGTATCCGCTAAACAACCACCGCTTTGCACGATCGCCTGATACCATGTTGTGTCAGTTGGATTGCTCCATGTTTGTGATGTTGTTGTATTGCCAACAGGAGTCCAGGTTACGCCATTGTCCGTGGAAACAATCCAATCAACAACGGCACCTGTTTGCCCGCTCAAGGTAATTGTTCCATTTCCTGTTCCTTCACAAACTGCAGCGTTACCACTTAATGCACCTGAAACAGTGAATGGAGAAACGGTGATCGTGTCGATATTAGAATACAACGCAGGAGCACAAACACCACTTTGAACAAGCACACGATAGTAAGTTGTCTGCGTTAAGTTGGTGTACACCAATGAGTCTGTTGTATTGGTTAAGCTTATCCAGTTATTTCCATCTGTTGACATTTCCCAACGGATGATGTTTCCTGTATAACCGTTCAAACGCAAGGTATCACCGTTACTTCCGGCACATACGGTGTCATTGTCAGTTAACACACCCGCAACCGTAATAGGATCAACAATAATGGTGCCCACTAATGAAGTGTCGGTTCCGCAAACTCCACTCTGAACAATCACCTGATACCATGTTGTGTCGGTTAAGTTGGTATACGATTCAGTCGCTGTAGTATTGCCGTTTGCAGTCCAGGTTATTCCTCCGTCTGTGGATGTTTCCCACGAAACAATTGTTCCTGAATAACCGCTTAGCGTTAATGTGCCGGAATTACCCGATGCACATACTGTTGTACCTCCTGCAACTGAACCACCCATTACCATCGGATCAACAGTAATGGTTACTGTATCAGAAAATGCGGGGTTACATACACCGTTTTTCACTCGCGCGCGATATTGTGTGGTGGTCATTAGGTTCAAATACCCCTGAGTTGTTGATGTATTTGAAATATTAATCCATGTTACACCACCATCAACCGAATATTCCCATCCTTCCACAACACCTTGCATGCCCGATAATGTCATTGTTCCGCTGTTAGCGCCGGCGCATACTGTATCACTGTTAGTGATTGAACCACCAACAGACGGCGCATCCACAAAGATTGTTGCAATAGTAGAAGTATCTGCCGGACATCCTACGGTTCCTACAATTACACGATACATTGTAGTATCAACCAGGTTGCTGTAGTTCTCATTAATAGTAGTGTTTGCAATCGGTGTCCAAGTAACGCCTCCGTCAATGGACGATTCCCAATTTGTGATAGCACCACTGAATCCAACTAAGGTTAATGTACCTGAATTTGAACCACCGCACACCGTTGCATCAGCATACAGTGTCCCACCGACAGGTTGCGGCGTTACCAAGACTGCAGCTTGCGCAGAATAAACCGGAGAGCATGTTCCGCTTTGAACGAATGCACGGTAAATAGTGGCAGTGGTTAAGTTGTTATAAGACTGAGAAGTTGTAGTGTTACTAATCGTGATCCACGTAACACCACCGTCTGTGGAATATTCCCAGCGCAAAACATCACCCACATTGGCATTCAAGGTTAATGTTCCTGCATTTAATCCGCTGCACACTGTTGTAGAAGCAGGCAATACTGTTCCGCCATCAGATGGAGGATAAACAATTACGGTATCAATTGTAGATGTATCTGCAGGGCATACACCACTTGTAACGATAGCGCGGTAATAGGTTGTATCAGTCAGGTTCGCGAAATTCTGTGATGTTGTAGTGTTCGCGATGTTGTTCCAGGTGACTCCGTCATTTGAAAACTCCCAATTAGTAATTGTTCCAACCTGACCTGATAATGTTAACGTACCGCTATTGGTTCCACTACAAACAGGACTTCCGCCTGAAACTGTTCCTCCATCCGATTCCGGACTTACAGATACAGTACTGATGCCTGAATACGAAGGAGTACAACCACCGTTCTGCACAAATGCACGATACAATGTTGTAGTGGTAAGGTTCGAATAGTTTTCTGTAGTTGTAGTATTCGCAATGTTTGTCCACGTCACGCCACCGTCAATGGAGAATTCCCAGAATTGAACAGTTCCGGCCGCGCCTGTTAAGGTTAATGTTCCGGCATTCCCCGAAGCACATTCCGTAATACTTGCCGGAGTAACGTTTCCTGCAACGGTTGCAGGGTCAACATTAATGGTTGCAATTGTTGAGTACAACGCACCACATGCTCCACTTTGAATGCGAGCTCGATACAATCGAGTGGTCGTTAAGTTCGTATAGTTTTGAGATGTAGAAGTATTTGCAATGTTGGTCCAGGTTACACCTCCATCGATGGAGAATTCCCAACGAACAACGCCGCCCACATGACCGCTAAGTGTTAACGTTCCGCTGTTAGACCCGGCGCAAACTGTTGAAGTTGCAGGACTAATGCTTCCGCCAACTGTGTTAGGGCTAATGGTGATTGTTGCAATTGATGAATACACTGCCGAACACGTACCGCTTTGAACTCGCACACGATACTGTGTTGTTTGAGTTAAGTTGAGGTACGATTGCGTTGCAGAAGTGTTTGCGATATTATTCCATGTTACACCACCGTCTGTAGAGAATTCCCAACGGATGATTGTACCTGTTCGGCCGGAATTCGTTAAGGTACCGCTATTAGAACCGCTACAACGCGTGGCAGAACCACTCACAGTTCCACCAACTGATACAGGATCTATTGCGATCGAATGAATTGCTGAAGTTGCCGGCGCACATCCGCCGTTTTGTACAACAGCGCGGTACAAAGTAGGATCGGTCAAATTGTTGTACGCTTGTGTAGTTGTGGTATTGGAAAGATTAATCCATGTTGAACCGCCATCGATGGAATATTCCCATCTAACTACGTTACCCACATGACCGCTTAAAGTCAATACCCCACTATTACCGGAAATACAAACACTTGCCGGGCCCGTAATCGTACCACCATTAGAAGGTGCAGTATTCGTCACGGAATAACCTGTAAATGCATTGTTGGTTGGGTTAATATCACCGCCAATTGAAACCGTCGCATCAAATGTGTACGTTCCCGGTACACTTAAATTCGCTTGCGTAGTGAATGTATAATTGAAGTTGGAATTTGTCAGCAATGGGCTGCCTAACGTTACCAACTCAGTTACCGGACCACCGGCATTAATGGTGTAAGTCACGTTAAACGTGGTTCCTGCGGGCAAATTAGCCCCGAAGTTAAACAGGCGAATGGTAACGTTTTCGGTGGCTGTTAAAGCACATCCGCTAACCGGAGCAGTAATTGCAGTGACGGAAAGATCATTTTGAGCAAATGAACTCCAACTTACCAAACATAACACCAGGAAGGCGTATAGTTTTCTCATACACTATAATTTAAATAATATCTACAAGTTTGATTTTCACAGAACTATAAACTTCTTTCACAGGAGCGAACAATACATTAGCGGGCAACGAATTGCAGCATTTTCCCATAAACTCGTTTAAAGGCATAGTTAAAGTCTGCGATTATACTGTTTTAATCTTAAAAAGTTTCAGTAACTAAACAATTTAGATCAAATTCAATCAATTTCTGACAATTCGGGACGTCGCTAAAATTTGATTGTTTTGGATTAACTGAAGGAAATAAACGCCACCTGCTAATTGACTGCAATCGATTGCAACAATGTTATTAGACAGATTTGAATTATGCTGCTGTAATAACACGCGACCTGTAACATCAACAACACGAACTACAGTTTCAGAGCCGGAAGGCATGTTTGCTGAGACAAACAACATGTTTGAAGTAGGATTAGGGAAAACTGTAAGCGAAGCATTGCTGCGCTGAGGATCAAGGATACCAACTTGAAAAACATTATCACGCATGGAATCACGGTAAGTAACGGAATTAACAATTTCCGTATTTCCCGTTACAGTTGCATCTACTTGCAAATAAGGTACACCGCCGCCATTCACCAGCCATTTATATTCTATTGTTGTAGGCCGATTGAAGACAAAAGAGTTATTTCCCGTTGAATCTAAGGATATTGAATCGCGCGCTTCAACAACAGAGCGTACACGTAAACTTTGAAAAGTCCCGAAAGGAGTAATTAACGTTCCCCAACCATCAACCGTATTTACACGTGTTCTCCACTCTTTTAAATAGAATGTTCCCGGAATTCCGAACGAAAATTCGGAATTGGAAGTATCTACATCGTTGAGGTTCAGCGGAAAATCGTACACATGATCTGCTGCCGAATACAAAATAGGAACCGAGAAATTACCTAACGGTGCATATTCGAATGAACTTCCCACCTGACGATAGCTGGATGAACTGTTTTTAAAATAATCCATGAAATTGCTGGGAATTACACCCAAAAACGGAATACTATCAGGAGTTGGATTTAACAATCCGTACGTTGCCAGAAAATTAAACGGTATCGCTGTGGGTGCGTTAAACTTATATAACTCCTGTGCAACAGGTGTTAACGCAGAGAAATCCCACAGATAATTTGTTCCGGATAATGTGTGATCAACATTGGCTGTACCTTGCGCGATACTGACGCGCAAAGTATCACCAACGGAAGGCATATCGGATGATGTAATTGTAATTTGTGCGTGGGTTCCCAAAACAGTAACCAGCGCTAAAACGGTGCAAAGATGACGCATAGAGGTTGGAATAGACGTTAAAGGTACCATTTGTGCTCAACACCAACGTACTCATCTGATCTTTTTTATTGTTTCGACACAATAAACAGCGAAAAAATCAGTTGCCCTTTACACAAATTGAGAATTCGTAACTTTACGCGATGCGCAAGTCAATGGTGATCGCTTTTCTACTCTGTATGGCCGTTTTTTGGGCTGATGTTGCCTTTGCGCAAACAAGTCCCAAAGCAGACACCAGTCGAAAAATCATTCAATTCTCAGGATTATTGCTGGATGCTGACAGCCTTTATCCTATTCCGTATGCGGCTGTGGTTATTCGAAATACAACGCGCGGCGAATACAGCAGTGCGACCGGTTTCTACTCGCTCGTCGTTCAGGAAAAAGACACGGTTGATTTTTATGCATTAGGTTACAAACGCGGATCTTTTGTTGTTCCGGATACGTTCACAACTTCTACATTTAATCATGTTCAGGCGCTTCAGTTAGATACTATTTTACTTCGTGAAATGGTCGTTTATCCGTGGCCTTCTCGTGAAAAATTCAAAACAGAATTCTTAAGCATGGAAGTACCTTCCGACGATCTGGACCGAGCAAGAAAGAATTTAGCGCGAGCAGAAATGATTCAGGCTATACAGCAAGTTTCAATGGATGGCGGAATGGCGTATCGCGCTAAAATGGATCAGCAGGTGCAACGCAATTATTATGCAGGACAATATGTCCCCAATAATTTGATGAATCCACTGGCGTGGTCGAAGTTTATTCAAGCCGTTCAAAACGGTGAATTCCGCAACAGATAACAGCTAAAGAAATTCCGAAGTGCGCAATATTTCAGCGGGTGCTATTGTATTTTTTATTTTGTTGGCGCAACTGTGTTTCGGGCAAAGTGGTTTCGTTTCCGGTACTGTTACCGACTCATTAGGAAAACCTGTAGAAGGAGCGCTGGTGGCCTACAGCGGAAGCACATCAGCGGTGTATACAGGCCCAAAAGGAGAATTCACATTGTCTATTCCTTCCGGCACCGGTGTCATTATTATTGTTCGTGCTACCGGGTATGAAGAATATCGAAGAAAGGTTTTAGTTCCTAACGGAGAGACGACTCAGATTCGTGTGAGTATGACTTCCCGCACATTCATTGGTGCAGAAAAAGTGATTACTGCAGAAGGAACAAAACCATCGCCCGGTGTTACGATGAACCCCCGAATATTCGATCGCCTGCCATCTCCAACGGGTGATATTTCTGCGTACTTGCGGTTTGCAGGAGCGACATCCAATAATGAAATGAGTACGCAGTATTCTGTTCGTGGGGGGAATTTCGACGAGAACCTGGTTTACGTGAACGACATCGAAGTGTATCGCCCTTTGCTTACTAGAGCCGGACAACAAGAAGGATTGAGTTTCGTGAACACGGATATGACGGAGAATATATTTTTCTCTGCCGGCGGATTCGAAGCGCGTTACGGCGATAAAATGGCATCCGTACTTGACATTCGTTACAAGCAACCACAACGATTTGCCGGAACATTCACCGCCAGTTTATTGGGGGTAAACCTAACATTAGAAGGCACCAGCGAAGACTTACGATTTACCTGGTTATTCGGTGCGCGTCAAAAATCGAATCGCTATTTGTTGAATTCCTTAGACACACGTGGCGATTACTTTGCCAATTTCACGGATGCGCAAACATTACTGACGTTCCACTTTAACGAACATTGGAACATTGAGTACCTCGGCAATTATGCAATCAATCGTTATACACTGGAACCGGCTACTCGTGAAACCGATTTTGGTACGCTGAATAATGCATTGCGTTTTACGGTGTATTTCGACGGTAAAATGAATAATCGCTTTCAGACTTTTTTCAATGCTGTTGCGCTCAATCATTCCGATCATAAACACTGGCGCAATAAGTTCATCGTCTCATCCTTTAACACCTACGAAACAGAATCCTTCGATATTCAAGGGCAATATTTTATTGATCAATTGGAAGCAGATTTCGGCAAACCAACATTTGGTCAGGTAGCTTTTAATCGTGGCGTTGGAACGTTTTTGGGACATACCCGAAATTACCTTGACGCCTGGGTAAATAATGCGGAATACAAATCGTGGTACACCAATGATGTTCACCAGGTTGCTTTTGGCATTCGTTATCAGCACGAATACATCCGCGACCAGTTAAGTGAATGGAATTATGTGGATTCGGCAGGATATTCTATTCCTTATAATCCAACTACCAGTATCGATTTGCAAGATGTGGTGAAAGGACGCATGAGTAAAATGTCCAATCGTGTAATGGGCTACATTCAATACCGTTATGCGGATACATTGCGGGATAGTTCATTATTTATGGTTACGGTGGGTTCGCGAATACACTATTGGGACATGAACGGACAAACAATTGTCAGTCCGCGTGTGCAATTTTCGTGGACACCCAACTGGAAGGCCGACGTGACTTTTAAAGCAGCGGGTGGTTGGTACAGTCAACCTGCGTTTTACCGAGAATTGCGCGACTATGCAGGGAGTCTGAACACCAACATTCGTGCGCAAAAAGCCATTCATGCTTTGGTTGGTTCGGATCTGAATTTCAAAATATGGAATCGTCCGTTCCGATTCATTTCCGAAGTGTACTACAAGTACTTTGATGATTTGATTCCGTATGAAGTGAACGATGTTCGTATTCGTTACTACGGTGATAACATGGCTTACGGTTATGCTTACGGACTCGATTTGAAATTGAACGGAGAATTTGTAAAAGGCACGGAAAGCTGGGTGAATCTGACATTGATGCGCACGCAGGAAAATTTGTACAACGACGCCTACTACATTTACCTGAATTCGGAAGGCGACACCATAGTTTCCGGATTTACGTTCAACAATACACCGGTAGATAGTATTCGTCAGGAACCCGGATTTATTCCGCGTCCAACCGATCAGTTAATGACTTTTGCACTGTATTTCCAGGATTATTTGCCAATGGCACCGTCGTTCAAAATGAATCTGGGGTTGATTCTTGGCACCGGTTTACCGTTCGGCCCCCCTACGCACGAGCGATGGAAACAAGTTTTCCGCATGCCGCCGTATCGTCGTGTGGATATTGGTTTTTCATACGAGATCATCAGCCCGAAAAAACCTTTGCCACAAAGCAGTCCGTTCAAAGTGTTTAAAGCATTGTGGCTGGGAGCGGAAGTGTATAATCTTTTGCAGGTACAGAATACGATTTCCTATTTCTGGGTAAAAGATGTGACGGGAAGATCGTACGGCGTTCCCAATTATCTCACAAACCGACAGTTGAGCGTCCGATTGATTGCCAATTTCTAAAGTGTTTTTTCGCCAATTATCGCGGGATTTATACCTCTTATCAAGCGGTAACATCTGCAAGGATAAAAAACAGTAAATTCGTCCCTTGTTATTCCAATTTGAAATGAGACTATTCGTCATACTATTATCCGGATTATTGTTGTGGAATTCCTGCAGCACAGAAGTTGATTTGCTTGATGATTATCGCGAAACAACAATTGTGTATTGTTTGCTGGATCAAACGTTACCTAAACAATATGTGCGCATTCAGAAGGCATTTTTAGGTCCTGATAATGCTTTGGTAATGGCACAAGAGTTTGATTCTATCAATTACATCAATCAGTTGGATGTAAAAATTGAAGCATTCAACAGTGCCGGCGCGTTAGTGAATACGTTTGTTTTACAACCCGACACGTTCACGAATAAAGAACCCGGAACTTTTGCTGCTCCGAATCAGGTTATTTATAGTTTCGATTCACCATCCGGAACATTAAACACCACTCATACTTACAAATTAACCGTTACAAATACGCAAACCGGTAATGTGGTAACTGCGGAAACGAATCTGGTGGAAGGATTTAATGTTACTTCTCCTTCTGCTACTGCTACTGTGGTAAATATGTCTCCATCTACTGTATCTCCAAGTTTTGATGTAAAATGGAGTGCTGCGCCTTCTGCACGATTGTACCAGGCCGGGTTAAGAGTTTCTTATTGGGAATATCGTGTTAACGGCGACACCGTCTTGAATTATACGCCGGAATGGGCCTTAGGAACTACTGAAACAAATAATACCTCCGCTAATTCTCCTCAAGGTATTAAGTTCGATAAACTCAGCTTCTATCGTTTCCTGGGACAAAATATTCCGGTTGACAACAACGTCATCTCACGCAAATTCAGAAGTGTTGATTTTTACGTATATGCCGGTGATGATGTACTGAAAACATACATCGAGCTCAACGGACCTAATACATCATTAGCACAGGATCGTCCAATGTATACCAATATCAACAATGGTCTTGGCATATTTTCATCACGCACTGTGGCAAGCCGCCTGAATCTCGGTTTGGTAAACAACTCTATCGATGATTATCTGGCTGTTGGAGAATTCACTTGCCAGCTCTTATTCCAAAAAACAGACGGTACAACACCGGGGTGTCAATAAGCGAATTACTTGATAATACAGGCAAACGACGTGGCTTCCATGTCGTTTTGTCATATATAGTCAGTTCTATTGACTTAAACCTGCGCCATTGGCAGGAAAATAGCGGCATTTTTGGGGTGGCACATGAGTTGATCTAAAGAGATCGTTATTAAAAACTGAATCACATTTATATCATTTAATTATGGGAAAGATAATTGGTATCGACCTGGGCACAACGAACTCCTGTGTAGCAGTAATGGAAGGCAATGAGCCGGTAGTTATTCCTAACAGCGAAGGACGTCGCACGACCCCGTCGATCGTAGCATTTGTTGAAAACGGAGAGCGTAAGGTCGGAGATCCTGCAAAGCGTCAGGCGATTACCAACCCGCGTAAAACGATTTTCTCTATCAAGCGTTTTATGGGTCATTTATTCGACGAAGTGACCATGGAAACCGGACGTGTTCCTTATTCCGTTGTGAAAGGCGACAACAACACACCTCGTGTTGCAATCGATGATCGCAAATACACACCACAGGAAATTTCAGCGATTATTCTTCAGAAAATGAAGAAGACTGCGGAAGATTATTTGGGAACAGAGGTAACAGAAGCAGTGATCACTGTACCTGCGTACTTTAACGACGCACAACGTCAGGCTACGAAAGAAGCCGGTGAAATTGCGGGATTGAAGGTGCGTCGTATCATCAACGAACCTACAGCGGCTGCACTGGCATACGGACTGGACAAGAAAAGCCAGGACATGAAAATTGTGGTGTTCGACTGCGGTGGTGGTACGCACGACGTTTCTGTTCTTGAATTGGGCGATGGCGTATTCGAAGTAAAATCAACTGACGGTGACACACACTTAGGTGGTGATGACTTCGATCAAAAAATTATTGATTGGTTGGTGCAAGAGTTTAAAGACGAAAATGGAGGACTTGATTTGTCTAAAGATCCGATGGCGCTTCAACGTTTGAAAGAAGCGGCAGAAAAAGCGAAGATCGAGTTATCCAGCACCAACTCCACTGAGATTAATTTGCCGTACATCATGCCGGTGGACGGAATTCCGAAACACTTGGTACGTTCGTTAACTCGCGCGAAGTTTGAGCAGTTGGTTGACGATTTAGTTCGTCGTACGATTGAGCCCTGCCGCTCTGCATTGAAGAATGCAGGTTACAGCGTGAATGATATTGACGAAGTAATTTTAGTGGGCGGTTCAACACGTATTCCTGCCGTACAAGCTGCAGTGCAGAATTTCTTTGGTAAAGCGCCGTCTAAAGGTGTAAATCCGGATGAAGTGGTTGCAGTAGGTGCTGCAATTCAGGGTGGTGTATTAACCGGAGAAGTAAAAGATGTATTGTTGCTCGACGTTACACCACTTTCATTAGGTATCGAAACCTATGGAGGCGTGTTGACCAAATTGATTGAAGCCAATACAACAATTCCAACTAAAAAATCGGAAACATTCTCTACCGCATCAGACAATCAGCCTTCTGTTGAGATTCACATTCTTCAGGGCGAACGTCCAATGGCGAAAGATAACCGCACCATCGGTCGTTTCATCTTGGATGGTATTCCTGCTGCACCGCGCGGTGTTCCTCAAATTGAAGTATCGTTTGATATTGATGCGAACGGAATTTTGAACGTATCTGCAAAAGATAAAAACACCGGAAAATCTCAGAACATTCGCATCGAAGCCAGCAGTGGTTTGTCGAAAGATGAGATTGATCGCATGAAAAAAGAAGCAGAAGTTAACGCAGAAGCTGATAAGAAAGCGAAAGAAGAAATTGAGAAGTTGAATCAGGCTGATGCGCTGGTGTTCCAGACCGAGAAGCAGTTGAGTGAACACGGCGATAAGTTACCTGCTGATAAAAAAGCTGCGATTGAAGAAGCTGTTAAGGAATTGAAAGAAGCACATGCTTCCAAGAATATCCCTGCGGTTGAATCGGGTCTTGCGAAGTTGCAGACTGTGGTGCAAGGCATGTATGAAGCCATGCAACAACAAGGCGGCGGCAATGCAGGCGCCGGCGAGCAACCGAAAAGTGGAGACAGCGAAGTAACCGATGTGGACTTTGAAGAAGTGAAGGACGCGAAATAAACGCGTTGTAAATACGATTGCAGAAAGAACGGGATGGTGTAACTGTCCCGTTTTTTTTGTGGGGTGAAACAAAGGTGCGACTCCTATAGTGGCGTTGTTATTTTTCATGGATTTTCATAGTTACAAACCTTGAAAATCCACGAATAATGTCTTAATTCCCCACCACTACTCTATTGCTACCTAATACTTGACCATTAGCGTCCAGCACACGAACTATGTATAAGCCCCGATTCCAGTTGCTCACATCAATTTTGTGTTGCGTCGTTTGTGTTTGCGTGTTATAAACCATTCTTCCTGTAACGTCAAACACTTCTATGGTATTGGCGTTACCCACAGGAAGTCCGCTGACGGTAAGTTCTGTTGCAGTAGGATTCGGATACCATTGCATTTGATCTGCATCACTCACTTCCTCATTTCCGGTAACGTCGTACGTTCCTCCGAATATAGGACGCATCATCAGTGCACCATCAAAAATAGAAGTGTACCAAACACCTGATGTGTTGTAATAAATCTTATCCGATTGATCGTTATTAAAATCAAAACCGATGTATAAACGATCTACTGCTAATTGTTGCCAACCGATATAAAAAGTTCCGGACAACACTACAATACCACTATCAATCGTGTATTCCACAAAACGATTCGGCGCATCATAACGATATTCCGGCGTGTATTTGTATTGCGTGTATAGCACTGTTCCCGGCTGATTAGCTGCAGAATTGTGCGCCCACACCGTTAATCGGAATTCACGCAAATCAATATTCGGTTGATCCACTACAGGCAAGAAATACATCATTACCGACTTCAACGTATCTGTAACATTTGGCGGCAAAGTAAACTTGTAAGCCATTAATGCTTGCGAGCCGTAAATACCATAACCCACTTCCGCTGTGCCGTCATCGTAAGCGTAATAATTGTACAAATGCTGCTTGTAAATCACTGTATCCACAGGTGCGCTGGCAGAAGTTCCCTTCTTGAGCATGTGATGTACATAATATGTTCCTGTATCTTCCGGATTACTGAATCCCGGATAACTGAACGGCGTTACGTTGGGATTTGCATGCGGCGCATATGGAGAATATCCTGAAGTATAAAACGGCTGCAAATTACCGTCAGCTCCTCCATTGTACGTGAATATCGGTGTTGCCGAAGTTGGTTCATACACTTCGTAGGTGTAGGTCACGTTTCGCGGAATATCATCGTTATTGCGGATAAAAATATCCATATCGCTAGCCATCATGGAAGGCACATAATGATGACCCGGAACCACATGAAAGTCTTTTAATAAAGACGGCATGTCGTAAACAAAATGCGGTTCTCCTTGCAACGTATCTGCAAAGGACCGTGTTTGTTTTAAAAACACTTCATCAATATGCCAGTGATCATTACTACCGCAAACCGATGCGTAATTGCGAAAACGAAAACGAAAACCGTTCTGAAAATAAGAAGCACTGTCCAGTTTCAGCATTACCAGATGAAATCCGGTGTCGTTACCTTGAGGTGTATAACCTTCCATAAACCAAATGGTTTTCCAAACTTCAGTTGAAAAGGAATTCCATGATGGAACATTATATTGTAATATCAATGAATCAGTTGGATTAGGCGCGTAACCCTTTCCGCCTGCCTGATACCAAAAACTCAAATACACGGAATCACCAACACTTAACGACTGCAAATTGATATGACGTGACGTCAATTCATCCGCAGGAAAGCTCGTATTCGAAGGCGCTAATGCGTTGTAAGGCATTCCTGTAAAATCGAGGCCATCGAATGTACACACACCAATATTCACGGGAGAAAGCGGCCATCCGCGATTGACATAAATTCCCGGATTTAATGTTGAATTCCACCAAGTTGTGTCAGGACGGTGATCGTCGTACGAAAAATCATCACGAAATCCTGTTGAGGGCAAGTTAATGGTATCTCCCGAAAAACTTCTGGAACGATTCGCAGCGGCATCAACCGTTTGAGCAGCGTTATGCGTAACCGGAGCGAGATGTTCGGGCTGAGCGTAATAACTTATTGATATAAAAACTGCACACGCAGTGAAGAAATGCTTCATGATTAATCCTCTGTTTTCAATTTCGATTTATCCGAAGTCACGAAAATATCGATGGTCGTTCCTTTGATGATTTTTTTATCCTTGCCCGGCACAGGATTTTGGTTGTAAACAAATGCATTCAGCGAATCCTTTACATCAGGATCTTGAATTAATAACCAATCTAATCCCATATCCAACAGTTTTCCACGCGCCTGACGGAAAGTTAAACCATTTAAATTAGGAATAGGCATTCCCGAAATTCCGCCTTCTCCATCAACACCAACCATTAACAAAACGGTTTCACCTTTCATAATCGGAGTGCCGGGTTCGATGCGTTTGCCTTTGTAACGTTGTTCGATAATCGCACCATGATGCGGATCTTCTACTTCTTTGAATTCCGCTTTCAATCCGTAACTCTCGCAAACAGCTTTTGCTTGTCGTTGCGATAAATCTTCCAGCTTGGGCATGGCAATAGAAGGCGGTGTAATTGCCGTAACATACAAATACACGGTGCGATTTTCTTTCACATGTGCTTTCGGTTCAGGATCCTGTCGAAAAACAACACCTTTTTGTTTCTGCGGATCCCAAATAGAATCGATGATTTCATATTTCACCGGTTTGTCGTCAACGAAACGATCCAGTTGAGAAATTTTCAAATCGATAAAATCAGGTACTTCGATAAAATCTCCGTGATTGGTAAACGAACTCATCCAGGCAAACGTAGCCCAAATCAACACAGGCAATAGCACTAATGCAATTCCTGCATTAATCAGAAATCGTTTACCGGTAAAGAACTGAAAGAAATTTTTCATTTAACGTTATGCCGGTTGTTGTTGTAGTTTTTTTCGTGCGAATGAAAAATTCAAAATCGCATCAATAAATTCATACGGTTTGTATTCATTAATCGCCGCCTGATGGAAAATACATGTGGCAGGAGTCATTCCCGGAAGCGAATTCACTTCAACAAAAATAACCTCAATTCGATCAGGAGAATAAATTCGCACAAATGCATCGATACGGGTATAGCCCTGAATGTTTAACAGACGCGCAGCCGCACCCAAAGTTGCCTTCACCCGGTCCGAAATTTGTTGCCGCTCATGAGGATTAACCGCATATCGAGCAGGCGTAATATTTTGTCCCTGACCCGCTAAAAATTTCTCTTCCAGCGATAATACTTCTCCTTCCGATAACGCTTCCGAAGCTTCAAACACTTCATATTCCAATTGCCCTTGAGGCCCGTAATGTGTGACCATTCCACCGGTTATTTCCAGGAAATGTTTCGCATCACGTTTACTGATCAATTCTTCAACAAGAATAACAGGTTTATTCGGAAACTCCTCTTTGGGTTTAATCTTCAACAATTGCGCCGCTTGCGGGTCAAGTTCTTCAGAACTTCTAAAAATCAACTTTGCGAAAGCTTCGAATTCTTCCTTCGTTTTAATTTTCCGAACCGCAGAACTGCATCCATCATCTACCGGCTTCGCAATAAAGGGCCAATGAATATGTTGATCGATGTATGCTAACACCGAAGCAGGATTTTTCACCCATTCGTCCTGAGTAACGAGCACGTGTTCCGCAACTAAAAATCCATTTTGTTTTAAAATTTCATTCGTGCGGTATTTGTCAATAGTAATCTGCGAACTCTCTTTGCCGCTTCCATTGTACGGAACACCCAATGTATCGAGCTTCTCCTGTACTGCCCCATCTTCACCCGGACGACCATGTAGCGCAATGAACACGGCATCGGCCATTTTACTTAACTCTTCGTATGAAATTTTTCGTGGAGCAGAGAGGGCGTCAGGAGATGAAAAACGGTCGGTAATCGAAGCCGCCTCCTGTATAATCTTGCGCACAACCGGATGAATTTTCCACGCATCAATTTTCTCTTTGATATCATCCGCATTATCCTTCAATAAAATATTTACCGGAATAATATACAACTGATGATCATCGGCATGACCGGTAAGAAACACCGGTATCGGGCTATACTTGGTTGATGAAGATAATTTCTCGAAAATATTTCGTCCGCTTTCTACTGAAATATGGCGTTCGGATGAATATCCGCCTAACAACACCGCAACGCGCGTACGTTCTTGTGCTGCTGAACGAATTGCATCCATTCCCGAATCGAGACGGTGCAACAAATGATCGTAGTGCTGTCCGTTTTTGTCCGACTTAATACGCGCAAGCAAAGAAGTACGGATAATGTAAGTCAAAAACTGAGAAGGATTCAAACCGATTTCAGCAGCCTGATGAAAGAAGAACGATGATGGCATCATTCCGGAAGTGGTGTTCGGATCGTTCAAATAAATTTTTCCGTCATCACCAACAAATCCATCGATGCGCGCATAAACATCAAATTGCAGCGCTGTAAATAAACGCACACATTCTGTTCTGATAGCTTCGATTTGCGCATCAGGCAATTCAATAGGCGTAATTTTGCGCGAAAGTCCGGGTAAATATTTAGAACGATAATCGAACAACTCCTTGCCTTTACGAATTTCCGTAGGTGGCAATGCAACAGGAGAATCGCCATCACGCTCTACAACGATACATGAAAATTCTTTCCCCGAAATAAATCCCTCCACCAGCACTACACTTTCCGCATCCAGAGCTTCCAATGTTACACTTGAATGTTTTGCAGCAAATAATTCATCCAGGCGCTGCAGCAAATTATCCGGATGATAAATCATTTCGGTATTGGTTCCGGCAGTTAATTTCAACGGCAATCCCACACCTTCACGAATGTCTGTTATAACGCGAATCGTTGCATTCTTATCGTTTCCTGATAAAGAGTTCCATGCTGAGGAGGAGATGCTTTTGATAAACAAACTCTTTAGTAATGCTTCGCGCAATTGATTTGCATCAGCGTCGTGTAAAATTGAAATACCGATGGATGAACCTTGCGTAGATGCCTTCACTACAAGAGGAAAACCAATTTCCCGGTGAATTTTTTGAAATAACTTTTCACCTGAATCGCTAAGAATTTCTTCTCTTGATAAGGCAATAAACTTCGGAGATGCAAAACCGGCGTTCACCATCAACTTCTTCTGAACCGCCTTATCAATACCGATTGCAGAAGGCAAAATACCGGAACCGGAATATGGAATTTTATAATATTCCAACAGACCCTGAATTTTGCCGTCTTCACCAAAAGGTCCGTGCAAACATAAAAACGCGAAATCAATTTCTTGCTTTAACTGTTCAATACTTACACGCCTACCTAACTGCTCACACATGGCATTCACGGTGGCATCATCAGGATTCAAGGATTCCGCATACACCTGAAATTCACCCGGTGATTCAGGAATAAAATCTACGGGCGGATAAAAGTCTCGAATACTGCCTTTGTACAAATATTCCCAATTCAGCAAAATGAAATTGCCAAAACTGTCCACAAAAATGGGCACCGCTTCGAAGAGGGATTTATTTAAATTATCATAAACGGTTCTACCTCCGGCAAATGATATTTCACGTTCGCGGGATGATCCTCCGAAAATAATTCCAATCTTAATTTTCATAGCGTCAAATATTCCCGACTTCATATGATCAGGCAAGTGTAAAGATAAGCAAACGCGCAGGGTGTGGAAGGTTCCTGCAGCAGAACTGTAGTCAACTTTTGAACAAGTGTAGGCTGAAATCTATTGATTGCGGGAAGCCATCCATTGCGCCCATGCTTTAACGGCCTTCGAACGGTGACTTAAACGATTTTTTTCATCGCCGGTCATTTGTGCAAATGTGCGTGTTTCACCATCCGGAATAAACAGCGGATCGTATCCAAAACCGTTACTACCATGCAACTCCGAAGCAATCACTCCGTTTACTAATCCTTCAAAAAGATACTCACCTGTTTGATCAATAAAAGCCAATACTGTACGAAAACGAGCCTCACGTGTAACCACAGAACGCAACTCACCCAACAATTTGCTATTATTCGCCTGATCATCTTTCTGAGGACCGGCATAACGAGCTGAATACACTCCCGGAGCATTGTTGAGTGCAACTACTTCCAATCCCGAATCGTCCGACAGCGTTGGTTTTCCCGTGAGTTGAAATATTTTACGAGCCTTTTGTAAAGCATTTTCCTCCAGTGTGGCACCAGTTTCCTCTAACTCACTTTTCACTAAATCATCTATGCCCGATGCTGTAATTCCGGCAGGCAGCACAGCCTGTATTTCTTTTATTTTGTAAGGATTCTGAGTAGCTAACAGTATGGTAATCATGGAATTTAAGTAAATGCTTATCTTGTAACGGTATTAACCGGGCAAAGTTAAACTTTACGTGAAGAAGATTGACCTTATGATTGTCGGTGCTCAAAAAGCCGGCACCACATCGCTGAAAAACTATTTGGGTGAACACCCGAATATTTCTACGCATGATCAGAAGGAAATCGGATACTTTGTTGTTGATGAAGAATACCACGCCGGAATAGAAAAAGCTTACGAAAAGTATTTTCACGATTACCGGGAAGGCAATACGCTTATCGCCAAAAATGCCATGCTGTATGCGCATTCCGAAGGATTGAAACGTCTTGCGCAGTATAATCCTCAATGTAAAATTGTCATTCTGCTTCGTAATCCGATTGACAGGATGTACAGTGCTTTTTTGATGGAACAATTTTACGGTTCAGTGAAGACAGATTTTACTGCCATGAAGGAAGTAATAGCCGGTGGGGGCCACGATAAAAGCGATTGGCGTTATGAGATTTTTGTTGGAATGAGTTTATACATCAATCATCTGAAAGATATCTACGCCAACTTTCCCAAGGAACAAGTTAAAATATTCTCGTTCGAAGATTTTAAAAAAGATCCGCTACCGTATTGTAAAGAAGTTTATGAATGGTTGCGGGTGTCTTCCGATTTTCAGCCTGCAACACATGTTGTTCATAATGAAACTAAAAAGGCGCAATCATTAACGTATTCACGCTTAACGAATCGATTTTTTGATAATAATAATCCGATCAAGAAACTGATAAAAAAAGTGATTCCTGCTTCTGCAAATCATAAATTAGGCGAAGCTGTACGTGGCATAAACAAAACAGAAAAGCGTCCGGATCCTGTTTCTGCCGAGATGCGCACGTATTTGACAACTTTTTTCGAGCCTTATAACAAGGATTTACAACAACTTACAGGATTTGACACCGAGCTATGGAACCAATAAAGGAATATACCATAAAAGCTCCGGGGAAATTCCGGTTGAATATCTCGGAATTAAAACAATATCATGAGCTGTTGTATTTTTTTGCATGGCGTGACATTAAAATAAAATACAAACAAACGGCGCTGGGATTTTTATGGGCAGTTTTACAACCCCTAATGATAGCAGCTATTTTAGCCTTTGTTTTAGGAAGTCGAACAGGTGGCTTTGTGAGCAACTTTTTACCGTTTTATGCAGGAATGATGGTCTGGAACATTTTTTCTTCAGGCATCAATAATGCAGGCAACAGCATGGTAAGTAATGCCAACATTATTAAGAAAATTTATTTTCCGCGTTTACTGCTCCCGCTCTCTTCTCTCGCCGGGACATTGTTCGATTTCGTCATGTCTATTCCGATTCTGGCAGCCGTTTGTCTATTATCACCAACAGAAATACATATTGCACAGGTTTTATGGACATTTCCTGTGGCTGTAGTAACTATGCTGTTTGCCGCGACGGGACCTGCATTAGTGCTTTCGGCGCTGAATGTAAAATATCGTGACTTCCGTTACGTGATTCCGTTTTTACTGCAATTATTACTATTCGTATCTCCGCTTTTCCTCAATGCAATTAATATTCCGGCACACCTTAAACCATTACTGAATATTAATCCCGCTGCGCTTGGAATTAAATGGGCCCAGGCAGGATTTGGTTACGAGTTACCTTCAAGTATGGAATTGATTTCGGGTTATGGCATATATGCCCTATTCCTGATTATTGGCATTTATTATTTTAAGAAAACAGAACATTATTTCGCCGATCTCGCGTGAAGCCAATTCTCGAAATACAAGACATCAGCAAGACGTTCAGGATTAACCATGAACAGTCGCCGTATTTAAGTATGCGCGATGCCGTGTCGGGAATATTTAAAAGCAGCGCCACCGAAGTAGAAACTTTTTACGCACTGCGAGATATCAGCTTTAACGTTCAACAGGGTGATACCATTGGAATAGTAGGGAAAAACGGTGCGGGTAAATCTACATTACTTAAAATTCTATCTCGCATTACACCTCCAAGCGCAGGGCATATTAAAGTACGCGGTAGAATTGCAAGTTTACTTGAGGTTGGAACCGGCTTTCACCCGGAATTGACAGGACGTGAAAATATTTTCATGAACGGTTCTATTCTTGGAATGAAGCGTGCAGAAATTAATTCAAAATTCAACGAGATTGTAGAATTCTCCGGAACAGGAAAGTTTTTAGATACACCGCTTAAACATTACAGTAGTGGTATGCAATTGCGCCTGGCCTTTTCGGTTGCGGCTTTTCTAGAACCGGAAATTTTAATTATCGATGAAGTACTGGCAGTTGGTGATGCAGAATTTCAGCAACGTTGCATGGGCAAAATGGAAGATGTCAGCAAAAGCGGACGCACTATCCTGTTTGTAAGTCACAACATGGGCGCCGTTCAGGCATTATGCAAAAACAGCATTTACCTGCAACAAGGTCAACTGAAAATGCAGGGCCCTACAGGACAAATTATTCAATCCTATTTAAACGATCAGCCGAGAGCCAGCAACACTATTAGAACAGCGGAAACAGTTAAACGTTGTGCTGTACTGCAAGTTGAAAAAACTTCACAAAGTGAGCAGTTTACAGAAGTAACGGTTCGCATTCATTCCACAAGTTCAATGTCTTGCGCACTTGATGTGCGTTTAAGCAGTATTGATTTGACGCCTTCAGGTTTCGGGTCCTTAGGTACATTTAATCCTGAAGAAAAAGTTCAACTTAATCCCGGCGATAACACCGTTCAATTTCGCCTTCCAACGTCAACTTTAGCTAACGGACTCTACTATATGAGTATTGATCTTACGGAACCGGATAAAGAATATTACGATCGTGTGGAACAAGCATTATTGCTGGAAGTTGCGAATCAGCCCATTGTTGCAACAGGAAGAGTGTTGCAGTTGGACTGGAAATACGGCGCACAACAATTACAGATTCAGAAACTATAATCCTGATGCTGAAGTTAACCTATAAAATATTGAATCGTGTTTTGTATTCGGGTAAGTTCGGAGATGTGAAATTGCGTCGGGAATTGATTCAGCTATTACCTAAGAAACCGATCAATTATTGTGATATTGGTGGATTTGACGGGAGCTTTTTCCTGTTTCTTCAAAAAGAATTAAACATCAAACAAGGTGTTATATTTGAACCGCAAGAAAAGTATTTTCAATTATTAAAAAATAAATTTGAAAAGAATGCTGCTGTATCGGTGTATCCGTATGCAGTAAGTGATCAGCCGGGAGAACTGGAGTTTTATGAAAATGTGCTGCCTGCTACTTCTTCACTCCTGCCCGCAGATGAGCAACTACTGGGCAAAGAAATTGATATTTCCGGCACAAAACGAAGCGTTGAAGTTGTAACGCTGGACAGTATGAACCTGTTTGAAGGAGAGTCGATTGGATTAATGAAACTGGATATACAGGGCGCAGAACTACATGCATTGACAGGTGCAATAAACACATTACAAAGAACCGAGTACATCTGGATTGAAGTTTCATTTAAACCGTTGTATAAAGGTTCTCCGGTGTTTGAAGACATCGTTTCTTTCCTGGAGTCGCAACAGTTCATCATGATCAATATATTACCCGGATTCAAAAGTGCGGAAGGTGAATTACTGCAAGCTGATGTATTATTTAAAAAACGAGGAATATGATACTTTCAAGAATCAGATTCTCCGTTCAGCAGCGCATATTTTGGAGTGGTGTTCGAAAAAAGCGTAAAGAATGGTTAGCACTTCGCAATCGACAGCAAGATGTTATAATTAAAATTTCACCTGATCTTTCGTTCAAATTATATACGGATAACGAACTTGCTCCTCATATTTATTGCGGTGCATTTGAATGGGCAGAGCGCGAGTGGTTGGAATCCGTTCTGCAACCCGGAATGGTATTTTACGATATCGGTGCCAACATTGGTTTCTTCTCGGTAATCGCTGCGGAAAAAGTAACTCCTCAGGGACATGTGTATAGTTTCGAACCGGTAAGCGGAACACATGATAGACTTTTTGAGAACATACAACTTAATAAGAAAGATAAGCACGTTACTACTTTCCTTGCAGCTGCGTCCGACCATGTAGGTGAAGCGCAAATTTATATTCCCGACAAAGGAATGGATGCATGGAATTCGTTGGCTGTTAAACCCGAAGCAGGCAATTACCGATTAGAAACCATTAAGACTATAGTGCTCGACGAGCTTGTTGCAAATAAAACGCTTCGTTCACCCGATATTATTAAAATTGATGTAGAAGGATGGGAATTGCACGTGCTAAAAGGGTTACAAGAAACTTTACAAACATACCACCCTACATTATTCATTGAATTTACTTCACCAAACTTGAAAGCAGCAGGAACAAGTTGTGCAGAAGTGGCTGAATTTATTCGTGCCGTGGGTTATCAACTTTATGAATACGATCCACGTCACAAAACTTTAGTGGTGCAGCATGATTTTAATTTCGAACACAAAAATCTGATTGCGAAACCGGCACGATGAAATCATTTCCGAAAATCAGTATTGTTGTTCCGTCTTTCAATCAGGGACAATTCATCGGTGAGACCTTGGAATCACTGATCAGTCAGCAATACCCGAATCTGGAGCTAATGGTCATCGATGGTGGCAGCACTGATAATACGGTTGCTGTTATTGAACGTTATGCGTCTCACGTTAAATATTGGGTTAGCGAAAAAGACAACGGACAAACGCATGCAATTAACAAAGGGCTAGCTCATGTAACCGGAGATATTTTTAACTGGCTTAACAGCGACGACGTACTTGAACCGGGTTCATTGCATCATCTTGCAGAATTGTATAACCGAAATCCACACAAAAATTTATTCATAGGAAGAACGCGTTTTTTTGATGTGAACGGCACGATTCGCAATTCAATACCAATTGTGTACAAATCCGTTGCTACAACTTTGGGATATGGACAGGTAAATCAACCTGCCATGTTTTACAAAACTAATGCTCTAACGAAACTTTTACCGCTAGATGATAACCTTCGCATGTGCATGGATTTGGATTTATGGCTGCGGTATTTAGTCGAATTCGGTCAAAATGCAATTTGTCAAAGTGATTATGTTCTTGCCGGATTTCGCTTCCACGGCGATTCGAAAACTATGAGTGCTGCAAATCCATTCCGTAAAGAACGTGATGTATTGTACGAAAAATTAATGTCCAAGCATCACGACAATGAAGTCGTACAATCCGCAATGCCTTATTATTACCTTTGGTATGCAGATGAATTGTTGGGTGAAGGGAAAACTGCAGCGGCAAAAGAAATGCTCGATGCTGTTTCGTTTATGAAATTAAATTTCGAAGGTAAACGCAGGTTCGTCGGAATTTATCGACGTCTTAAACGTAAAGTAAAGTAGTATGTGGATATATGTGTTGTGGGATTATTTTAAATATCTGATTCGAGGATTACCAAAACCTCCGGATCGCGATTTTCATTTTCTGCGCCCCAATATGCTGGTATTTGATGTTGGCGCGAATCTTGGAAACTATGCCAATCTATTTCGTCAGCGGGGTGCACGAGTCATAGCAATAGAACCACAACCGTTCTGTTATCGTTTCCTAAATCTTCGATTTTTGTTCATTCCACTTGTCCGTATCATTCCGTCGGGAGCAGGATCGAAACCCGGCACCATTGCAATGACAACCTCAACGGCGCATACGCTAAGCTCTATGAATCCGGAATGGATTAAAAAGGTTAATGAAAGTAATCGTTTTCAAGGCTCACAAGCTAAATGGAATAAAACAATCAACGTACCTGTTATTACGTTGGATTCGTTAATTAAAAAATATGGAAAACCTGATTATATCAAAATTGACGTGGAAGGCTTTGAAGCGGAAGTATTACAAGGACTATCGCAATCGGTTGCAACCGTCAGTTTTGAATATACACTCCCTGAGTTAAAAGCAGATTGCATCCATTGCATCGAGCGATTACAGTCACTCGGCAATTATAAATTTAAATCCATTGTATCCGATTCTGATGTTTTGATTACTGCGCAAGAATTGAAGGAAGAAATTGAAGTTTTATGCAAAAATGAAAACTTGCATAACGGAGATATATTCGCATTTATCGAGTTGTAGTCATGAGTTCGAACTGTGCCATATTAGTTTTGAGTTGCGATAAATACGCTGATATATGGCCGGTATTCTTTGAGTTTTTATTTAAACATTGGAAAGATTGCCCCTATAAAATCTATTTGGGTAGCAATACGATATCATTCGATAACCCCAAAGTAAAAACTGTACTTTCAGGCACGCCAAATGATTGGTCAACGGATACAAGATCAATACTAGAGCAGATTGAAGAAGAATATGTCATCGTCATCCTAGAAGATTATTTCATTTATGCCCGCCCTGATCAGGCTTTGTTGAATGATGCTGTTGATTTCATGGAAAAGCACCAAAGTGTATTTATGCGCTTAGCTTGCTTTCCGGAGGACCATTTTATTGATTATGCTTACGATACAATGCCTAGCGAACACCCATTCGTTGCCACCAGAAAAGAAGCGCGCTATCGGGTAAATCTGCAAACAGGATTATGGCATAAAAAGTCTTTTTATGACTTAATTATCCCGGGAGAATCGCCTTGGGAATTTGAACACAAAGCCACGGAGAGAAGTAGAACTGATAATCGCTTGTACAGCGGAATAGCAGTAACACCCGGCCTTCGCTATGTGCACGGACCTATTCCCTATTTGTGTACAGCCCTTTCTCGCGGAGTTTGGATGCTCGACGCCATAGAATTATGCAAGAATGAAGGAATTGTATTAAATACCGGAAAACGTCCCGTGGAGACAAAATGGGCGTATTTAAAAAGACGTTGGTACCATAGAATGCCCTTTAGTTGGCGGAAATATGTAGATTTTATTTTTTCAAAATTGTAGTCCGCATGAACATTTTCGAACGATCCTTCTGGAATAAAGTAAGACTGCATATTAAAGACACCACTTTCACTCACCCGTATGAACATCTGGTACGTGCAGTTAGATTAGCCAACCAACAAGGATTTGGAAAATCATTTAAAGGTTCTATTATTGATGTGGGTGCATATGATGGGAAAACAGCACTGTTCTTTAATAACTATTTCCCTCATGCAACCGTACACGCTTTCGAGCCTAATCCGCGTGCCATTCAATTATTGGAAAAAACTGTTAATGATATTTCTAAAATCCAAACACATCACCTGGCAGTATCGGGCAAGGAAGGCTCCGTGCCCTTTTATGTAACACACAATGACGTTTCTTCTTCCCTGCACAACATTGATACTTCATCCAAGGACGTTTCCGGGATTTTAGCCGAACAGCTACAAGTTAAAGAAGTCATTAATATTAAATCTTCCACATTAGATAGTTTTAATTTTAATGATATTTTGTTCATTAAACTTGACACACAAGGCAATGAAATTAAAGTTCTTGAAGGAGCGACAGAAAGTTTAAGCAGAACTCGATTTGTAATTACAGGGATGTCGGTGCATAAGCTTTACGATGGACGTTGTATGTGTTACGAAACAGATGAAAAACTGCGGAATGCAGGTTTCGAACCGGTTGACTTCATTGTACCTTCGCGCAAGAATGGTGTTCAGATGACGGAGTTTGATGCCATATACAGCAATACGAAGTTGTAAGCACTATGAATTCTGAACTCAGCATATTCATTCCAACGTATAACGGAAAGCAACGTGTTGAACGATTGCTGGAAAGTTTAATGCTGCAGGACATTCCCATTCCGAAAATTCATGTATTAATTGACGGCAGTTCGGATGGTACAGATCAGCTGAAAACTAAATTCCCTGAGGTTGCATTTCATTACTTCCCGAACGGTGGACGCGCTGCTATACGAAATAAAGCACTTTCAATTTGCACCACGAAGCAGTTGCTGTTTCTAGATGATGATATGATCGCGTCAACTGATTTGGTGCGTAAACACATCGAGTTTCATCAACAGCATCCGAATTCTATTGTTTCCGGGAATGGCTTTCGAAATCCACAGAACGCGCCATCAATATTCGGATCTTATCTGGTAGCTCAAGAACAGGCATGGTATAAACCCCGAGGTTCGTTTTATCGTGTAGAGTCCGACAAATACGCCTTTACATCGTGCAACGTGAGCATGCCTATAAACGTAATGCAAGCTTTGAACGGCTTTAACGAAAATTTAAAGGATGGAGAAGACTTTGAATTTGCCATGCGTGCGCTACAGCAACAAATTCCTATTTATTATAATCGGGAGTTAATGGCGTGGCACGAGGACTGGCCAACGTTGCAGCAATATGTTCGACGTAATGCCGAATATTTGCAAGGTAAAAAACGTCTATTGGAACTTAATCCGGAATACAACAAATGGTTGAAAGTTCCGGACGAAAAAACACTGCCCGTTCACAAGAAATTTGTTCGCTCTTTACTCGCCCGGATAGCCATGTCGGATGGAGTATTGTTCTCCTTATTACCGAAATCGTTGAAATTTTTGGCCTTCCGTTGTGCAATTTCGGTATATTCATTGGCGTAAATGCCGTTGAAAAAAAAGCATATTATTTGGGTTTTGGCGAATTGCAATCGCGCACCTTATTTCACGTGGTTTGCACGTGAAGCTGCGAAGCACAATGATTTCCAACTTTCCTTTGTTGCCCTTTATCCTACTCGTCCCGAACTGGTAAATGAGCTAAATAGTTTGGGATTTGAATGTCACTGGATTCCTTACGATTCCTGTTCCCGAAAACAACAACTGGTAAAAGCGTTTATTGCATTGCGCCGTTATTTCAAGAAAACGAAACCTGATGTTGTTCATACGCATCTGTTTGATGACTCGCTAAGCGGAATTCTCGCTGCAAAATATGCTCAAGTTCCGATTCGTGTTGTTACAAAAGGAGATGCATCATATCATCATTATCATGTGCCGCATTGGACTCGATTTGATAAAATGATCAATGCAGGAGCTACAGATATCATCGCATTATCGGAAGAAAGCAAAGCGTTTATTATTAATACAGAACGTGCACCACTCGATAAGGTTCATCTTCTTCATCATGGTTTAGATATTGATGAAGTAACACGCGCAACTACGGGGACAATTGAATCCATGAAAACACGATGGAAATTAACTGGGAAACATGTGGTAGGTGTCGTGAGTAGAATGGTGAAATGGAAAGGTTATGATACTTTAATTGAGGTTGCCGCGGAAACAATCAAAAAAGATCCCAACGTTCATTTTCTGTTTTGTGGTGACGGGCCGGATAAGCAACGCATCATGCAACGCATTCGGGAAATGCAACTTGAGTCCTTTATTACGTTGACAGGACCAATAGCTGCAGCAGACATGCCTTCGTTTTTCCAATGTTTGAATGTTTTCTTACACGGCGCAAAAATGGAGCCTTTCGGTTTAGTTATTGCAGAAGCCATGCTCAACGGTATTCCTGTTGTATCAACGCCAACAGGCGCTGCGCGTGACGCCATTATTTCTGGGAAACATGGCTATATTTGCGACTACGGCAACACTATTGCGATGAGCGAAAGTATATTAAAACTGCGCGATACAGAACAGGCTTCTGTACTCGGAAAAAATGCGAGAGCACAAGCAACCATTTTATTTTCGTCATCGGCCAACTACTTGAATTTGCTGGAGTTGTACACTAAGTCGCACCGGCAATGAAAAACTTTCTGAAACGACTTTATCACTTGTTGCCATTCAAAAAGCAACTGTTTATCCTAATTCGCTCCTGTTGTAAGCCAAGTGCTTCTATATACCAACACCTACATTTCGTTGGCGTGTTCAACGTCACATTGCGTGGAAAAAAAGTATTTAAACTTTTCCATCACGGTAACATTGAAGAGAATGAAATTTTCTGGAACGGTTTAGAAAAAGGTTGGGAACAAAAGAGCATTGATTTGTGGCTTCAACTTTGTCCGCATCATAAAACAATATTAGACGTTGGTGCAAATAGCGGTTTATACGGGATAGCAGCAAAAGCCTTTAACCCTCAGGCTGAAGTTCATTGTTTCGAACCGGTAGTAGGAACCGTAGAATATCTGATGGAAAATTCCCGAATCAACAATTTTGATATCGGCATTCACGCTATTGGACTCTCGGACTATGATGGCATTGCAGACGTTTATCTTCCCGACGAACGTAATTTTGCTTATTCAGTAACCGTAAATCAAAACACGGTAGCACCACATCGCAGTTCGAGAAAAATTTCCATCAGTGTTCAGCGTGTTGACACTTTAATCGAACAACAAAAAATTGCATTGCCCACGTTAATCAAACTCGACGTAGAACGCCACGAGTATGAAGTGTTGATGGGAATGGGAAAATGGTTACGGGAACTTCAGCCCGATCTGTTGATTGAAGTATTGGACGACGAACAAGCTGTTAAGTTACAAAGCGTATTCGAAGGTATGAACTACCTGTATTTCAATATTGACGATGCAAAAAACACAGTAAGGCAGACCAATCAAATTGAAAAAAGTGATTACTGGAACTATCTCGTATGTAAGCCTGAAACGGCAAAAATGTTGAAGTTAATTCCATGAGCATCGTTTCAGTAATAATACCTGCTTACAATGCGGCGAACTTTATCGGTGAGACAATTCGTTCCGTAATGAACCAAACGTTTACCGATTGGGAATTAATTATTTCTGATGACGGATCTACGGACGATACCGAAGAAACGATCAAACCACTTCTCAATCATCAAATACGTTATGTCAAACATCCTAATTCAGGTGTTTCATTGGCGCGTAACAGAGGCGCAGCAATAGCCACAGGAAAGTATCTTGCTTTTTTAGATGCTGATGACGTGCTTACGACTGAATCATTGAAAAAGAAAGTTCAGGTTTTACAACAACATCAAGAAATCGCTCTGGTATTTTGTGATGTTGCCATAATTGACGAGAAGTCGAACAAAACCGGAGAAGAACTTATCGGATCGGATGAAGATATTTTGAAGCACTTATTGCTTTGGGACAAGACAGTAATTCCCGGTCCGAGCAGTATTCTTGTAACACGTGAAGCCTATAATGCAGTTAACGGATTTGACCCTGCATTTTCTACCGCTGCCGATCAGGATTTTTTCTTCCGCATCGCGAAGCAATTTAAGTGTCATCGCATCCCTGAAGTTTTAACATTATACCGCAAACACGGCTCCAACATGCACATGAATATTCGTCGCATGGAACAAGATCATATTGGGGTTTACGAGAAAGCCGCTCGACTCAATTTATTCGAGTCCTCTTCGTTTAAACGACACTGCTTTGCGAATCTATATTTGATTTTGGCAGGCTCGTGGTGGGTAAACGGAAATAATAAGTGTCGCGGTCTTTTGTTTTTAATGAAAACAGTAATGATGCGTCCGGCTCATATTGTACAACTATTAAAAAAGCTGGCATGAAGACGTTGATGATTGTTACGTACTGGAGTTTTGAAGATGCGTTGATTCAGTCATACACGCTGCCGTATGTTCGTTTAATTAAAAAACATTTAGGAACTGATACCAACATTATACTGGTAACGTTTGATCGGAATCCATACAACGAACAGGAAGTTGAAATTGAGCCGGGAATTACTAATTACAAGTTTCGTTTATACAACTTCGGGTGGAAAGCAATTATGGAAGTACGTGCAGCATTGCGACAAATGCGAAAATTAATTGCAAGTCGTAATGTATTTCAGTTGCACGGTTGGTGCGCCACAGGAAATGGAATTGCGTGGGTCCTCTCCCGAAAAACAGGGCTGCCCCTCATTGCCGACAGTTTCGAGCCGAACGCGGAACCCATGGTGGAAACCGGCACGTGGAAACCGGGTTCGATTGCATTTCGCATTCAATTCTGGTTAGAGAAAAAAACTGCACAACATGCAGCAGAGCTCATTGCCATTTCTCCGTACATGCAAGATTACATGGAGAAGAAATATGGTGCAGCACGAAAAATCAAATACATCAAACCTGCCTGTGTGGATCTGGAATTGTTTAGTGCGAACAAGAAGCATATTGACTCACTTGTAACCGAGCTTCAGCTTCAGGGTAAAATAATTTGCGTTTATGCCGGCAAAATTGGAGGATTCTATCTCGAGCAAGAGCTGTTCGATTTCTTCGCAGCTGCAGAAAAAAAATGGGGCAATAGATTTCGTGTAGTCTTTTTGACCTCACACGAAAGATCATTCCTCGATAGCTTCGCGATTAAAGCTGGATTTTCCATAGACAAAATGATCATACGCTTTGTTAAACATCACGAAGTGCCGCATTATTTAGGACTAGGTGATTTTGCAATCGGGCCGTACAAACCTGTCCCGAGCAGACTCACCTGCTCACCTATAAAAAACGGAGAATTCTGGGCTTTAGGTTTGCCGATTATCATTACAAAAGGAATTTCCAATGACACAGAACTGATCGTTAAGAACAAGTGCGGAGCAGTTATCGAAAGTTTCTCAACATCTGCATACCTAACTGCTTTAGACGAAATTGAAGTATTGTTGCAGGATACTGCGGTTGCCGAACGATGTGTTAATTTGGCAAAGGAATATCGCAATTTCGCCATTGCAGACAAAATATATTCCGAAATTTACGCCCCCAAAAGCAATGAACAACAGTAAAAAAATCATAGTTACCGGAGGCGCGGGTTATATCGGCTCGCATACTGTAATCGAGCTACTTTCGCAAGGTTATCGTGTTACATCAATGGACAATTTTTCGAACTCGTCACCGGATGTTTACGATAGAATAACTGCAATTACTCAGCAACAACCTAAAACAGAAACCGTTGACCTCGCTGACAAAACAGCTTGCCTGGAAGCGTTTGCCAAGCATAGCGATGCATTTGCGGTAATTCATTTTGCAGCGTTTAAGTCTGTACCGGAATCAGTTGCATCTCCAATTGAGTATTACAGAAACAATATCAATAGTTTACTTAATGTTTTAGAAGCAGCTACTGTAGCCGGAATTCGGAATATCATCTTTTCCTCTTCTTGTTCTGTTTACGGTAACATCAATCAGCTACCGGTAAACGAAAACACGCCACTCAGCAAAGCTGCATCACCATACGCGTATACAAAAGTTATTGGAGAACGTATTCTGGAAGATTACTGCCAAATACATCCGGAAGCGAAAGGAATTAGTTTACGTTACTTTAATCCTGTTGGAGCACATCCCAGCGGATTGATCGGTGAATTGCCGTTAGACCGACCAAATAACTTAGTTCCTGTTATCACGCAAACTGCAATCGGCAAACGAAATCAAATGGAAATATTTGGTTTTGATTATCCTACACGCGATGGCACTTGCATTCGTGATTATATACATGTTTGCGATATAGCCGCTGCGCATGTTGCTGCAATAGAAGTGCAACTGGAGCATGTCAATTACGATGTAATCAATCTTGGAAGCGGACAAGGTGTTTCTGTTTTGGAAGCCATTTCGGCCTTCGAAAAAGTTTCCGGGAAAAAAGTGAATTACCTCCGTTCTCCGCGACGCCCGGGAGATGTGGAAGCCATTTATTCCGACAGTTCAAAAGCAGGTAAAATTTTGAATTGGACCACCCGATACAATTTGGAAGACATGATGAAAACGGCTTGGCAATGGGAACAAAATTTGAATAATAAATAATGAAGCGCCATCAATTCTGCACTTTATGTCATAACAATAAACTTGTAGCATTAGCTGCACCTTATCGTCATGCAGGATTGGTTCAGTGCGAAAAATGCGGGTTTGTGTTTTCCGAGTTGATCCCTTCGCAAGAAGAGTTGGTGGCTCATTACGCCAAATACGATCGTTCGAAAGACATTTCAGAAATTACGGTGAAACGTTATACTGAACTCTTAACTGAATTTTCTAAAACGATTTCAGGGCGAACCATTCTGGATGTTGGTTGCGGCAAGGGTGAGTTTCTTGAAGTGGCAATGAATAACGGATGGACGTGTCATGGAACTGAATTTGATGATCACGCCGTTGAATTATGCCAACAGAAAGGAATTCAAATATTTCAAGGCCCGCTAAGTCAATATCAACCCCAACAATTGCCTGATGTGATCACTTCATTTGAAGTAATTGAACACATTAACAATCCCGATGAAGAATTACGGAAAATACATGCACTGTTAAAGCCCGGCGGATTGTTCTACTTTACTACGCCTAATTTCAATTCATTGAGTCGATATTTACTCAAAGGCAAATGGAATGTTATTGAATATCCGGAGCATTTGAGCTATTTCACTGCAGGTGTAATGAATAAAAAATTACTGGAGATAGGATTCGAAAAAATTCACCTGGACACCACCGGCATCAGTATTCAGCGCTTAAAAACTTCCGCAAAAAAAGTTCCTCATGGATCTACGGAAACTAATGCTGACCAGCGTTTCCGTGAAAAAGCAGAACGTAAACCGATGTACAAACTCATTAAATCTTCGGGAAATTTATTATTGAATACTTTGCACCTCGGAGATACACTAAAGGGACTTTACCGCAAGGTTTGAGCCATCTTAGCGAGTGCAGATTCCTTTCTGTAGAACTCGTAAATCACAATTAGTACGCACACGAATATGGAGAGGAACGGTAACTTAAATCGTACCAACGCTCCGAAATTTGAAGTGGACATTCCCACCAGAATTGAAAAAATCACGGAATACGAGAACATGAATAAAATCAACGGATTCTCGAATAATAATTTAAAAAATCGTCCCGGCCCTGTTATTATTCGATAGCTAATTGCCAGTGCGAGCAGCAAGAAAATTAAATTCTCCAATCCCGAAGCCAACATCACAACGTTGCGCGCTTCCCAAATAAACGGACGAAACATTCCAACCACCATTGCAGCCGGCGCTTTACCTGCAACACCTGCAATTGTCGGCTCAAAGTCCCCAATATCGAACGAACTTCCCTGATAGTAATCTTGCTTCAAATCCTTCTGTGTAACAGAAGCTGTTTCTAACATTCTGTCAACCGAGAATTTACCCAAACTATTTCCCAATGCCGATAAAACACCAAATCCAATAACAAATGCCATAGCATAGATAAAAGGAATAGCTCCGTATTTAATCAACTTCACTTGCACACGCGATATACGGGCGTGAAAAAACCAAATCATCGATCCCGGAAAAAGTGCGATAAGAATGTATGGTTTAATTGAAATTAGGAAATAGGATGCTACAGCCAATATCAGCAATGCCCTTATCCTATTATTGCCGGCAAGCAATCGTTCAAACGCATATATGTACCAGCACACTGCCGAAAATGTCATGGTATCTTTCAATATCCCCGACCCCCAGAACAACGCTGATGGCAGAAATAACAGAGCAAATGACAGCTTCGTTTCAATTCCGGGATAATAACGACAAATAGTCGTAAACAACTTCCACATCCCGAAAAACGATATCCACGAAAGAATCACACTACTTACCAAATAACTTTTGAATGCGATCAATAATATCGGCGCCATTACTTTCGCCACGAAAAACGTTTGCGAATCATAATACATATATGGCCAAGGATAACCGGTAGATTGATCGAACAGGAAATAATTTTCCAGTGTTGCTTTTTGAGTAATTACAGTAAGATAATTACCAAAATCATGCACCATTAAATTCGTGAGAGATCGCGCAGTTTCATAATAACTTACCGTATCTCCGCCGTTATAATAATAAATGTAGATAACGCAGAAGGCTACTGATGATGCGAGCTTAATGAATACTCCCTTTACATAGAAACGATAAATCGGATCCTTTCTGATCTGAAGGGTTTGGTAGAAAAATGCCATTCCCAAAATCAACAATATATAAAACGTCAGAATCGCCCATTCGAATGAATGAATGTATCTGATGTATGAATAATTGGTGATTTCAAACATGGTTAATGGTGGTGGTATTTTTCACCCTTCAAAATAGTAAATGCCCGGTAAACTTGTTCAGCAAGTAATGGTCGAATCATTTGGTGGGAAAAGGTCATTGCGGAAAGCGATATCTTCTCATCTGCCCTGCTATACACTTCTTCAGAAAACCCAAACGGACCTCCAACGACAAAGACGCAACGTTTTACACTATTCATTTGATGCCGTGCAATCCAGCCCGAAAATTCGACTGACGTCAACATTTTCCCTTTCTCATCCAGCAATACCAACCGATCCCCGCTTTGGAGTGTCTGCAATATCATTCGCCCCTCTTCCTCCTTTTGTTGTTCAAAGGTAGTTTTACTTCCCGCCTTAAATGCCGGTAATTCGCGCAACTCCACACCGGCGTAATGTTTCAAACGATCCAGATAGGTTGTGAATGCTTCTTTCACCCAGCCGGAATCCGTTTTTCCCACCAATAAAAACATAATTTTCATCAGACCAAAGCGTATATTTGTCGAGTATCTGCGTTTTTTCAAAAGTATCGTAATTTTTGGCTCGAAACTTGCAATTAACCGGATAAACAGAAAGACATGAAACGGTTAGTGATCTTGATGCTGATGTGGATAGCGCCTTTCGCCATGAAAGCGGATGTCATCGATGATATTGCGTCAGCAATACGTGCAGGTAATGCCAAAGAAATTTCAAAATATTTTGCGGATCAGGTTGATCTGAAAGTTTTGGATCAGGAGAATATTTACAGTCGGGCTCAGGCTGAAATGATCATCAAAGATTTTTTCGTGAAGCACCCGGTAAAAGGATTTGTTCTGGTGCATCGCAGCGTTCCAAAAAATGATTCGCGTTATGCTATCGGAACACTCGATACATCAACAGGAACGTATCGTGTGCATTATCAGATAAAAACTGCCGGAGGGAAGCATTCCATTATGCAGTTCAGGATTGAAAATAATAATGAATAAAACGACTGTTTACCGGCCCGGTCAAATCGACCAAGAACTGATTTACAAATTTATTGACGCAGCCTTAGCTGAGGATCTTGGTGATGGCGATCATACAACCTTATCAACTATTCCTGAAGATGCGCCCGATGCGGCGCATTTGCTCGTTAAAGAAACCGGTGTAATTGCCGGAGTTGAATTAGCAACGATGATTTTCAATCGTGTTGATCCTCAGTTAAAGGTGAACGTTGAAATTCAAGATGGAACTTTTGTACAACGTGGCGACATTGTTTTACGTGTTCACGGCAAAGCAAGATCGATAACTATTGCGGAACGACTGGTATTAAACTGCATGCAACGCATGAGCGGAATTGCCACACACACGCAG
>CALJIF010000113.1 GCA_937974275.1 uncultured Flavobacteriales bacterium | reverse complement strand
TAGGCAAGAAAAAATCAGCATTGGCATTTGGTGTGCGTTATTTCAATGGTTACACCAATCGCTTGCAAGGAGATGGCAGTAACGGCAGCGATGCTAATTTCAACTTTACCAATTCCGACAACCTTTCACGCGATCTGGACTTGTTTGCACAAAACGTTGCGGCGTTTGCAGAAAACGTATTCTACATTGGAGACAAGCTAAAAATTGTTCCGGGAGTTCGTTACGAATTTATCCGCACGGCAGCAGAAGGTAAACCTGCAGTGCAAAAAGAAGTTCGCGACAACACCGTATTTCTTGCCGGTACAGGTTTAGAATACAATTTGCCATTGGGTATAAACCTTTATGGTAATTGGGCACAAGCTTATCGACCTGTAACCTTCAATGATTTGTGGACCAACAATATTGCAACCGTAATCGATCCTGAAATTAAACCTGCGACAGGATGGAACTCGGATTTAGGAATTCGTGGAAGTATTAAAAACGGTTTGTATTACGATGTAAATGTATTCTATTTGGTGGTGGAAGGTCGCGTGGGAGAACTTAACTTAATTGACACAGCAGGTAACGCATATGCTTTCCGCACCAACACCGGTAACAGTTTGAATCAAGGCATGGAAGCATATATCGATATTCACCCTTTTCAGCTGTTGAACAAAGCTTCTAAAATTGGAGATATCGGCATTTTCTGTTCAGCAGGTTATCTGGACGCGTATTATACCGAAGGCAGTAATAAAGACAAACGAGTAGAATACACTCCGGAATGGACGATTCGTTCGGGCTTAACATGGCAGTACAAGATGTTCTCCACTACATTTAACTGGACTTATGTTGACGGTGTTTACTCCGATGCGAAGAACACGGAATTTGCAACGGCAGCAACGTCGGGATGGATCTCTCATTACAATGTCGTGGACTGGTCATTTACGTTGAAGTTGCCGAAACAATTTTCTGTTAAAGGATCTGTTAACAACATCACGGACAACCGTTACTTTACGCGCCGTGCAGGCGGGTATCCGGGACCGGGAATCATTGTAGCAGATGCACGAAATTTTGCGATCACGTTGGGAATGAAGTTGTAGGTTCTTAAGCGATAAATAGTAAAGTGTAAAACTAAAAAGTCCGACCGGCACGTTGGATTTTTTAGTTAGTGTACCCCGCTGCACGTAAGTTTAATTTTCCGGAATCCCACTATCAGCCGATTCCGATTAGATTCCTTATCAAACTTATTTACGATTTAAAAACAAGAAAAATAGTTAGTACTATTGCGTCCATTAATTAACCTCAAAACCTTTTATGAAAAAAATTATTATCGTTTTATGTGCAGGATTTGCAGCAATTGTTGCCCCTGCACAACGACAAATGAATGCTGTTACCGCACCGTCTTTAACAACTAACTCCAATTTACGTAAGGATCAGATTACTCCTTTCCGCGCACAATCATCGTCTGCTGACAGAAGCGCATCTTATTGGTTGTGCTACGCTCTTCAATTAGACGATCCGAATGGACCATCTCCGGGAATGGCATCTGCAGATTATTTAATGCTCTTCCCTGATTCCAACATTATAGTCGGACAATACACCACAGGACAAACAGCTTATGCTCAATTCCACAAAGCCGCTACTATGCTGGCACCGGGATATATGCCTGTACAAGGTTTAACTCCAACTACACCTTACACATTAGACTCACTTGGCATTGTATACGCTTACTTACGAAATACAACATCAACGGTTACCGATACATTGGTGGTGCAGGTAATTCGTCACGACAATAGCTTAGTATGGGATTTGACCAATGCAACCTATCAGGATATTACGTACACTCATACGAATAACGCGATTACACCTTCTCAGGTATTGACCACGTATACGTATTTATTGACTGAAACGGACAGCAGCAATTATCCTGCTGAGATTTTCTTCAATACTTCAGCTGTTCCGCAACAAGCTGCAGGAAATCGTATTGGCGTTGTAGTGTCGTTCAAGCCGGGATATTCTTATACTTCAACTGACTCCATTCAGGATAAGAATTCTTTTTATTTATTTAGTTATGAAAATAATGGTATTGGCACAGACCCTACCTTTTACGGTACCATAGCGGATCCGAACTCCGACCTGAATTGTTCCTATGCATTACCAAGCTCTGTTCGTTACAATTTCAATCCTAACGGTTGGAACGGCTATTTTATTCCGACTTGGGCATACACAACAGGATATGCTTACGAAAACCACGTTATCGAATTTAAGGTATCAGAATTGGTAGGTATTAATGAAAATAATTCTGCTGTTAGCGTTAGCACATATCCTAATCCGGCTAATCAGAATGTTGTTATCAATTACACGATGAAACAAGATGCTGACGTTGTAATTCAGGTAACTGACATTACCGGCCGTATCGTAATGACTCAACGCCAAGGAAACCGCGCTACTGGTGAATATCGTGCAGAATTAAACACCGGTTCATTAAGTGAAGGCACTTATTTCATCAATGTTATTGCTGATGGAGTGTCAAATAACGCAACGAAAATTGTAGTTAAACACTGATAATACTTCGTCGATATTGAATAAGGGCTGCCTTCGGGCGGCCCTTGTTGTTTAGTTGCCACTTGTCATGCACAGGCAGCGTCTATCCGGTGCATAAAATTCGCTTTTAACATATTTGTGGACTTATCAACAAAAAACCGATAAGCGGCGCTCACTCGTTACATTTGAGCATGCTTGCCAAAGGAGATAAAAAAATCATCCGCGCCTGGACATTTTATGATTGGGCGAACTCGGTTTACCCACTGGTTATTTCCTCCGCTATATTTCCGATTTTTTACGAAACGGTTACCACCAAACGTGATGAAAACGGAAATGTCATTTCGGACATGGTTGAATGGTGTGGAATGAGTTTCCATAACACCTCCTTTTTATCTTACGTTGTTGCGTTAAGTTATCTCATTGTAGCCTTCTCCTCTCCTATTCTTTCCGGTATTGCCGATTCTTCAGGAAACAAAAAACGATTTTTGCAGTTCTTCTGCTATTTGGGTGCAGGTTCAGCCATGATGCTGAGTTTATTCGATGCAGAACACATCGGGTGGAGCATGACAGCTTTACTATTCGCAAGTGTTGGTTATTGGGGAAGTTTGGTATTCTACAATGCGTATTTACCGGAAATTGCAGAACCCAAAGATCAGGATGCAGTAAGTGCACGAGGATTTGCAATGGGTTATGTGGGAAGTTCTTTGTTACTAATCATCATTCTGATTCTCGCTGTATTTCAAAAAATCATTACCATCAAAACCGGGTTCCTTTTAGTTGGTGTGTGGTGGATTGGATTTGCGCAGGTGACGTTCATGCGTATACCTAACAATGTTTACGAAAAGAAGTCCAATAAAATTTCGTTTACGGCAGGATTTCGTGAATTGCGGGGTGTGTTTAACGACATATTGCAACGAAAGCAGTTACGCCGTTTTTTGGGTTCGTATTTCATGTATAACATGGGTGTGCAAACCGTTATGATCATGGCGGTTCCATTTGCTACAAAGGCAATCACATGGGAGAATCCGGAGCAGATGAAATCGAGTTTGATTATTAGTATTCTGCTGATTCAGTTCTTAGGTGTTGCGGGGTCATTCATCATGTCCGCACTTTCACGCGTTATCGGCAATTTAAAAACCTTAGGTATTGTGATAGCGCTTTGGGCTGTAATTTGTTTTACAGTATTTAAATTCATTGATGCGCCATTTGAATTTTACATCATCGCTGCGTGTGTAGGATTGGTTATGGGCGGTGTGCAGGCGTTATCGCGATCAACTTACTCCAAGATGTTGCCCGAAACTCAGGATCACGCTTCCTACTTCAGTTTCTTTGATGTTTCCGAAAAAATCGGATTAGCTATTGGAACTGTCACATTTGGTCTTATTGAAGAAATTACCGGAGGAATTCGTAACTCCGTATTATCATTAATTGTAATATTTATCATCGGATTTTTGTTGTTGTTGCGTGTACCTAAATCCGAGCGCGTACATTAATTCAAGATTATGATCGTCGATCTCTTTATACCGTGCTTTGTTGATCAGTTATATCCGGAAACGGCTTTAAACATGATAAAAGTTTTAGAGCGTGTTGGTTGTGCCGTTAATTACAATCACGAACAAACGTGCTGCGGTCAGCCTTCGTTTAACGCCGGATACTGGGATCACTGTAAAGAGGTTGGAGAAAAATTTATTAAAGAATTTCAGAACGATCGTTACATCGTTACACCATCGGCATCGTGTGGTGGATTTGTAAAAAACTATTACGGTGAAATGTTCCACAATACCGTGCTACATAATCAATTTCGTTCTGTACAAAAAAACATGTTCGAATTCTCCGACTTTATGGTGAACGTTTTGAAGATCACCGATCTCGGAGCACGACTGGATGGTGTTGCAACTTTCCATGATTCATGCGCCGGATTGCGAGAATATGGCATTCACCGTGAACCACGATTGTTACTTTCCAAAGTGCGAGGATTAGAGTTGCGTGAAATGGACCGAGCCGACGTATGCTGCGGATTTGGCGGAGTGTTTACCGTTAAGCACGAAAACATTGCAGTTGGCATGGCTCAGGATAAAATTGCTGAGGCGGAAAAAGTAGAAGCAGAATACATCATCTCGACAGACTTATCCTGTTTGGTTCACATGGATGGATACATCAAGAAGCAAAACAAAAACATCAAAGTGATGCACTTGATTGATGTATTGGCGCAGGGTTGGGAATAACTGTACTTTATAGTTCCAGATAATTTTTATACTCCCCGATTCTCCATCCCCATTTCTTTTCCAACCACATTAGAAATCGCATTTTAACTCCCCACTTCTTTTGTGTAGGGTCAAAACTGAATTTCCAGTTCATACGACCAATACGCGTCAACATCACTGCCGGATGAGTTTCTGTGAATAGCGCAAGGCTATCTATTTGCGAATAATCAAACGCTTCGACAGCCGGAATATTTTCTTTCATCCACTGATCGTCGTGCCACATTTTGTGGAACGATTGCTGCTTGGCTTGTTGTGCCTCCGGAGGTTTTACCCAGCCGTAATGATGTACATACGCGTTCAACAATTTCACTTTCAACTTACGCCCGTCTTTAAATCGAAATCCTTGTGCATCGCGATACGATGTAATTCCGTCATGCTTACGAATAATGCGCACTTCACGACGATACCATTTGCGCGAATCCCCTACATAATCGTACGAACCGTAAAAGTGACGATACCGCAAACACAAACCTTCCACCCGCTGATCATCCTTATGATCGAGCATGGCTTGTTTTAATTCAGCGTACGAATTCTCGTGAATCACCTCATCACCTTGAATGTAAAAGCACCAATCAGCTTGCGGTGAAATTGCTGCGTATGCTTTATTGGTTTCATCTGCCAGCACGCGTCCACCCTCGCGTAACGTATCATCCCAAACCGTCTGAATGATTTTTATGCGCTGGTCGTTTATGTTTTGAATCAATGCTAACGTTCCATCTTCAGAATTGCCAACCGCGACAATAAACTCATCGCACAGCGGTAATACCGAAGTGATAGCTTCAACGATCGGGTAATCGTATTTAATGGCGTTGCGAACAATAGTAAAACCTGAAACAAACATAAGAGGTGCTAAGTTAAGCAACTATTTTGCGTCGATGCCTCACGCAAACAGTAAGAAAAGAAACAGGGAGACCTCTTTCGAAGTCTCCCTGTTTCAATCGGGGTTGTTCATGTTAGTGCTTAATCACACGAGTGATCTGCTTTTGTCCGTTAGTGATCACCTCAACGATATATACGCCGTTCGCTTCAGGTAGCTGCAGTGTAGTTTTTGTTGTTGTGAAACGTTGAGCAAGAATTAATTGTCCGGCAACTGAATACACATTGACAATGGCATCATTGCTGTTGGAGAACAATTCAACATTTAACTCACCATTTGTTGGGTTAGGATAAACATTAACTGCTGTCACCGGCACATCATTGATTCCGGTTGAGAAACTTACGCAGGCACTGGTATCACTGCAATTACCAATCGTGATGATTACAGCGTAATCACCTACGGCACTTGGTGTAAAAGACTGAGAAGTAGCTCCTGCAACAGGTGCGTTATTATTCAAACAATCGATCCATTGATACGTTCCACCTGACTGTACTGCAGTAATAGTATTTAATGAAACGCTGGTAGAAACATCAATCGGTGCAGCATAAGTCAAATTCGTTGTTACTGTGCTGTCGCACCCGTTTACAGAGGCAAGGACATCTGTATACACACCTGTTGAAGAGTACGTATTTGAACCTACAGTAAGAGTTTGACCTGCGCAAAGCGTAACACTCTGTGAAACAACAATAGCAGCAGGTTGAGTAATTGACACAGTGGAAGATCCAATACAACCGTTTGCATCAGTAATGGTACATGTGTATGTGCCGTTGCCTAGTCCTGTTGCAGTAGCAGCTGTTCCACCGCTTGGCGACCAAGAGTAAGTGAACGGACCGGTGCCTGAAGTTGGAGTTGCCGTGGCCAAACCATCAGCGCCACCATTGCAGGTTACATTGGTTACTGCACTAAAAGTAGCTGCAATTGGAGGCTCAACAAAAACTGTAATTTGTGTTCTGCCTCCCGGCCCGCATGTACTGTCCTGTACAAAGAAGTTAGTGTTCACAGTTAAGTTGGCTGTTGTAAACGTAGAACCACCCCCAAGATAAGTTCCTCCAGAAGACGCCGTGTACCAACCTAATGTTCCGATCCCTGTTGCCGTAAGCGTAGTTGATGTATTATTACAAATGGTAAGGTTCGCAGAGTTTGTTGTATTAATAGGCGCTAACGGTCCAATGCAAGGAATCATTTTATGCACGTAAAAATCTTGCGTACCTGAGAGCGAGCTTGCATTCAATGTTCCGGCACCCGGATCGAAATCTATTGTTTGTACGAAGTTACCCACAGAAACGATAGCTCCTGATGCATCTAATGCAATTCCATTTCCACGGCTAATATCAGTACACGACAGGGTATATGCTGCAGCAAAGTTTCCGTTCGCGTCAAGGATAGAAATGTACGGGTTAACATTTCCTATAGTTGATCCCGCTGTCATCTGGAATGACGCTCCGCTTGGATCAAAGTCCACCGTTCCACCATATACTCCTGTTGTATACACTTGACCGTTAGTACCAACCTTAACTGAATTACCCTGACAGTCGATATTGGATCCTCCAATCTGTTTGGCCCACACATAGTCACCGTTATTATTGAGTTTACACACATAAATATCCAACCCTGCAGAATTACTTAAAAACGCAGTTCCTGAACCCGGGTCGAAATCGCAGGTACCTTCAAAATAACCGGTGAGATATACATTGCCTGTAGCATCAAGATCAATACCTAGTGCATCGTCAGCACCAGTCCCACCAATAGATTTCGCCCAAACGAAATTGCCGTTGACATCTAATTTGCTGACAAAAACATCCAATACTCCCTGCGCGCCCAAAACATAAGACGGTCCGTCCGGATCAAAATCAACACTGGTTTGAAAATAGCCTGTCGTGTATACATTGCCGGTAGCATCAACTGCAATAGAATTTCCGGACAAATTAGCGCTGGTGCCACCCAATTGTTTAGCCCACATCAAAGCACCATTACTATCATACTTGGCTACAAAAATATCGGACCCTGCAGTATTTCCCAACGCAACAGTTCCTGCGCCCGGATCAAAATCAACTGTACCATAGAACCAACCGGTAACAACCAGATTCCCCGATGCGTCAATTGCGATATCGTTCACTTGCTCCTGGCTTGTCCCTGCTATTTTAATTGCCCAAACATAATTACCATTCGCGTCTAACTTACTTATAAAAGCATCCTGACTGCTTGACGTCATCGTATTTGAACCGGCTCCGGGATTAAAGTCAACGGTTCCGTTAAAATATCCCGCGGTATAAACATTACCTGCGGCGTCTACTGCAATTGAAGTTGCCTTACTTGATAAACTGGCACCGCCAATTTGTTTGGCCCAAACGTAGTTGCCGTTAGCGTCGTATTTAGCAACGAAAATATCCATACCGGTTCCATTGCTTAAATTGTTTGTACCGGAACCCGGATTAAAATCTGCAGTACCGTACCAGCCACCGGTCACATAAACATTTCCGTTGGCATCTGTTGCTACAGCTGTTGCTTCATCTTCATTATTTCCACCCCCAATCGGGAACGCGAATGTCAGCGATTGTCCTTCCGCCTGCAAAGCGGCACATACAATCATTAAGAATAATAAATATTTTTTCATGGTCATTATTTTGTTTCAGCAATAATAACCTCAATAGACCGCAATGGAAGTTGATGTTTGAGGAATAGACAATGAACTTCAGGAATGGACAAAAAAAGAGGATCAACTTCTATCAATCCTCATTATTCCGGTATCTGTAAGAAAGGATATTTTGTTTCCATGCCTCCTGATATACAAAAGAAAAATCCAATCGGAAACAGAAATTATCCGCTCAACAACGCCGCTTCAAACTCCTGTTTCTTGTACTTGGACAATTTCGCTACTAATCCTCCGATTAGATTTATACTAAGGTCCGACTTGGAATAATTAACCATATGTCGCCTGGAAATCATCCACGATTTGTGCACCCGAATAAAATTCGAATTCTCACTAAACACGACCTCGAAGTGTTTTAGATTTTTACTAACCGTATACTTCTTATCGATAGTATGTACTGTAGTATAGGATTCTTCCGCTTCCAACGCCACAATTTGATCCAACGGCACTGCATATTGATAGCCTTTATCGGTAATCATTATGCTGGAAACTTCTTTTGTAGTTATCGTTTGTTTCAACAAACTCAGTCGCTCCATATTCCCTTTGAGGTCAATCTGCTTGGCTACTTTTCCTACCGCATCTTTCAATCGTTCAATATCAACGGGCTTGAGGAGATAATCAATGGCAGCAACTTCAAATGCACGTAATGCGTACTTATCGTATGCCGTAACAAAAATGATTTCAAACGGTACCTCGTCAAAAAAATTAACAATTTCA
>CALJIF010000112.1 GCA_937974275.1 uncultured Flavobacteriales bacterium | reverse complement strand
CAATCCGCAATTAAAATCATGCAATTCAATACCCGACATTTTACGTGTTGCCCAATTGAACAACTTCGTAGGAATGGTTTTGGTGATCGGATCGTAACGCTTCTCTTTCCATCCGGAAATCAGATCATATCCGTCTTTGGCAATTAACTTATACAAATCCGGAATTTCTTCGGGACTGTCCTGTAAATCCGCATCCATGGTAATAACAACATTTCCCGATGCCGCTTCAAAACCTGTATTTAAAGCCGCCGACTTACCATAATTCCTTCTGAACTTAATTCCCTTTACAGCAGGATTGCTTGAAGATAATTGTTCAATGACCTGCCAAGATTTGTCTTTACTTCCATCATCCACAAAAATAATTTCGTACGAAAAGTTGTTGGCTTTCATCACCCGAACAATCCAGTCGTGAAGTTCCGGCAACGATTCGTCTTCGTTATATAAGGGTATTACAACGGAAATATCCATATTTAGTATAATGCTTGACCCCAAAGATAGACTTTGTCGTGGCGTAATTAATAAAGTTGCACTTGTGATTTGCAAAAATTAGTACTTTTGCGCCGGGTAAGTCTTATACGACCAGCTCCTGCTGAATCCCCCAGGACCGGAAGGTAGCAAGGGTAGGTGGTTGTAGCGGTGCGATGTAAGTAGCTTACCCACTTTTTTTTGATTATCGTGAAACTCCCCGAATTTCAGCTGGACAACGAAACGTTCTTCATCAGAAGTTATAAAAATGAAGATGCAGAACAATTATATGCGTTTGTCAAATCCAACCTAAACGATCTTCAATCTACATTTCCGCATACCGTTTTGAATACGGTTACTGCTGTAGCTGCTAAAAAATACATCAAAGAAAAGCGGCACGAGGCGGGATTAGGCATTATGCAAATGGCCGGTATATTTGAAAAATCATCACAACGACTTATTGGTCATTTGGTGATAACAAAAGTGGACAAAACCGTTCCGAAATGCGAACTCGGCTATGCCCTGCACGAAAAATTTCGAGGCAAAGGTATTGCGACAGCTGCTGTTCGATTAATTGTAAACTATTTATTCGAAGCACTTCATTTTGAGAAAATAACTTTACGTATTGCTCCGGAGAATAAAAGCTCAATTGCTTTGGTAGAACGACTTCATGCACATTATGTAGGCACGGCACAACGCGATTTTAAAGCCGTAGATGGCAGGATTCTGGACTCTTGCATGTACGAATTGTACGCCTGATGACATTGGAAAACTTGTGAAAACTTGATTCTGAATAGGTTCATCGTATTCGTAATTTCGTTCCTTCTAAAATCAAACGCTATGAAATTTTTTATCGATACCGCTGATCTCGCTCAGATTAAAGAAGCGCAAGACCTGGGAGTTCTTGATGGTGTTACTACCAATCCATCGCTTATGGCGAAAGTGGGCATTTCCGGAGAAGCCGCAGTACTCAAGCATTACGTGGACATCTGTAATATTGTTACCGGTGATGTTAGCGCTGAAGTTATTTCAACAGATTACGAAGGAATTATTCGTGAAGGAGAAAATTTGGCGGCATTACATCCTCAGATCGTGGTTAAAGTTCCCATGATTAAAGACGGAATTCGTGCGATCAAGTATTTTACGCAAAAAGGAATTCGTACTAATTGTACATTGGTGTTTTCTGCAGGACAAGCGCTGTTGGCAGCAAAAGCAGGAGCTACATATGTTTCTCCGTTTATTGGTCGCTTAGACGATGTATCTACTGATGGTTTAGCATTGATCGAAGATATCCGCCAGATTTATGATAACTACGGTTACGATACTCAGATACTTGCGGCATCTGTGCGTCATCCAATGCATATCATTGAATGCGCGAAAATTGGTGCAGACGTAGCAACTTGTCCGTTAAGCGCAATCACAGCATTATTGAAGCATCCGTTAACGGATAGCGGTTTAGCTCAGTTTCTCGCCGACGCTAAAAAATTCGCTTAACAACAACTCAAATTCAAAGCGTCGGTAAGATAACCGACGCTTTCTTTTTTAAATATAACTTATGCCTTGTCCGTTACTGCATATCAATCCGGAAAAACCCGACAATCAAGCGATTCGTCAGGCGGTGGAAGTTTTGCGTGCCGGCGGAATTATTATTTATCCTACAGATACGGTTTACGGCATTGGTTGTGATATACATCAACCTAAAGCCCTTGAGCGGTTATGTAAGCTGAAAGGCATTCCTGTTGAGCAGTCCAACTTTTCAATCATTTGTCACGATTTGTCGCATTTGGCTGATTTCACAACACCAATTACGAATCCTATATTTCGCGTTTTAAAGAAAGCATTGCCCGGTCCGTACACCTTTATTCTTGAGGCGAATAGCAAAGTGCCGAAGTTCTTTTTATTTAAGAAAAAAACAATTGGAATTCGTGTGCCGGATAATGCTATCGTGGCTGAAATCGTTAAACAGCTCGGCAATCCGATCGTAAGTTCATCCGTGCACAACACCGAAGATGAATTGATGGATTATTTTTCGGAGCCGGAATTGATTTACGAGCACTACAAAGACAAAGTGGAACTGGTCATTAACGGCGGCTATGGTAACCTTCAGGCTTCAACAGTAATTTCCGTTGTGGATGGCTCGTTTGCCGTAATTCGTGAAGGCTTAGGATCTACTGAACATTTGTGGTAATGTTGTAAACAAGTTGTTTTAATGCTCGCGAACAAATCGAATTGCTGCGCCTAAATGCTCAATGATATCACTCGCAATTAACGATTCTTCCGTGCTTACGGAAGTTGCGATATCTCCGGCTAAACCATGTATATAAACGCCTACAAGTGCTGCATTTTTTGCCGTGTATCCTTGCGCCATTAATCCGACAATAATACCGGTCAACACATCACCGCTGCCCGCAGTAGCCATTCCCGCATTCCCGCTGCTATTGAAACAAATAGTTCCGTTCGGCAATCCTACTGCAGAATATGCACCCTTCAAAACAATAACACAACGGTGCGTCAAGCATTTCATGCGTAATGTTCTTAATCGTGCTTCCGTATTTTCATGTGCACCAAACAAACGATCGAATTCACCGGGATGCGGAGTTAATACGCATTCACTAGGTAGGTATTCCAGCCACATCTTATGCTCTGCCAGAATATTAATGGCGTCGGCATCTATAACGAGCGGTAAACCGGAATTAGCAATGGTGTACTTTAGAGATTGAGCAGCAACTTCATTTGTGCCAATTCCCGGACCAATCGCCACTACATCGTATTTCGCAAAATCGATTTCCGAACTAATGGTTTCTTCAACCTTGCTTCGTTTAACAATTACTTCCGGTACTGCGCATTGCATCGGTAACACATTACAATCGGGAATAAACGCGGTACATAATCCGGCACCTGAACGTAATGTAGCTCGGCTTGTTAAGATTGCAGCGCCACTCATTCCGGCTGATCCGGCCATTACCACAGCATGACCGCATGTTCCTTTATGTGCGAATCGGGAACGCGGCAGCATAATTTGCTTAACATCTTCTGCTGTGGTAAAATAATATTCCGTTACTGTATTATTCAATATTGCGGGATGCAATCCGATATCCAGAATATGCAACTGACCAACAAACTCGCCCGACTCGGGAAGTAATTGTGTAAGCTTTGGAAATTGAAATGTAAATGTATGTGACGCACGAATGACACATTGTAAATCATTGTTTTCGTTGGTATCGCAGAACAATCCGGATGGAATATCGATTGCGACAACAGGAACACGCGTTGCATTAATTTGGTGAATCAGCTTAGCAAAAACACCTTCAGGAACCCGGTTCAATCCTGCACCGAATAATGCATCAATCACAAAATGAAATGGTGCTGCGTCAGAAAATTCATGCAACACCTTTCCTCCTGCCCGCTTCCAACGCTCGAGATTCGTTTGTCTGTCCGGACTCGCATTGTCATCATCACCGACAACTAAGACCTGAATATTGTAATGTAATGCAGATAATAAACGCGCAATGGCCAAACCATCTCCACCGTTGTTTCCCGGCCCGCAAATAATTAAACAGGTAAAGCGCTGATCGTATAATTTAATCAACTGTTCAACACAAGCCTGCGCAGCACGTTCCATCAAATCGATTGATGCCACCGGTTCATTTTGAATGGTAAATTGATCAACAACTTTTATTTGAGACGCGGATAAAATTTTCATATCGATCCATTCAACAATTTAAACGTATAATTCGCAACCAGAATTACGGCAGTAATCACATACATCGTCACTAACCACTTCGCTCCGTTTTTGAATCGAAACCGCAGATGCAACAATAGCAAAACAAGTGTTACAAAAAAGGGAATCAATGCCGGAAACAACAGCACTGATTCCCAAATATGACCTTGAAGCAATTGTTCAAGGGAACGCTGAAAGCCGCAGCCGGGACAATCGAAACCCGAATATTCCTTAACCGGGCAAGTCAGCATGATTAATTCGCCATTCCTCCTGCTATTGCACCAAACATGCTCAGCACGAAGATGAAATACAGAACAACTACCAACAACATCAATCCACCTAAAATCAAACCGATGATTCCGCAAATACGGCCTGCTTTCGCATTATTCCAAGATGATTCAGTGTACATGGAAGGATTTGCTTCGTATTCCTTCTTAGCCTTGTTGCCCATTATTAATGCTGCAATGCCGCAACCAATTCCCGGGATGCCGTAACAAAATGCGGTAACAATTGAAATAATTCCCAATACCAATATTGCAGTTGCGTTGCTCAGGTCACGCTGACCTCCAAAACCTTGTTGATAAGGATTTTGCTGGTACGGATTTCCTTGAGGATTTTGATAAGGATTGCCGGAATTCGGCGGATAAGGCGGGTTGTTTTCCATAAAGGTTGAGTAATTTTATGTGGTAAATATAGATGATATCCTTAAATAAGCTATGTACAACAATCCGTATCAGAGTGAAAACTCTTCCGACATTGAAAAAGGCAAAACCATTGCAATTGTAAGTTACATCACGATCATCGGGTGGCTTATTGCATTAATCATGTATCAGCAAAACAAATCAAAATTTGCGGCACATCACCTGCGTCAGGCTTTGGGTCTTTTTGCGGCTGCTTTCGTTTTAGGTTTAGCGATAAGCATATTAGGATTTATTCTTCCATTCACTTTCGCTTTACAACCTATAGTTTCGGTGGCGGCAATTGTCTTTATGATCATGGGAATCGTGAACGCATCCAACGGAAAAGACACCACACTTCCATTCATTGGCGATTATGCTGCCGAATGGTTTCGCAATATTCCGTAGTTACTTCGGATATTCTACACGCACATGATAAATGCTGCGCAGTTTCTTCTTGAAAATTTTCTTAATGGCCGTTATATCCTTCAACGTAATATTTGAATTATCGAATTGATGTTGATCCGCCTGATCGTCGATGATCTTTTCAACGAGGTGATCAATGCTTTCACCATCGTGATTTTTTAGCGAACGAGACGAAGCCTCAACTGCATCAGCCATCATCAACACCGCAGTTTCCTTGGAATACGGAACAGGTCCGGGATAGCGAAACAACTCTTCATCCACAAAATCTTGCGGGTTATTTTTTTTGTACAACGTCAGAAAATAAGCGGTATTGGTAGTTCCGTGATGCGTTCGGATAAAGTCGATAACGATATCAGGAAGTTTCCCTGCTTTAGCTTTTTCTACACCACGAATAACGTGACTAATAATAATTGATGCGCTTTCCTCGAAGGTCAATTCCTCGTGCGGATTAATACCACCCGTTTGATTTTCTATAAAGTAAACCGGCATGTCCGCTTTGCCTATGTCGTGATACAAAGCCCCCGTTCGCACTAAAAGCGCATTGCCACCAATTCTTCGAATAGCTTCTTCCGCAAGATTGGCAACCTGCATGGAATGTTGAAACGTTCCCGGTGCTTTTTCTGCCAATTCTCGCAATAACATATTGTTGGTATCGGAAAGCTCCAGTAACGTTACGTCGGAAACGAAACCAAACATTTTTTCAAATACAAAAATCAGCGGATAAGCCAGCAGTACTAACACCGCGCTGATGGTGTAATTCACGAAATCTTGTGTTTGAAGCACAATCAACTCACCTTCCGCAACGGCATGCAATCCAATATGCAACGCACTGTAAACGGCAATAATGATCACCACCGAGAAAAATAATTGCGAACGGTGACGCATATTAACGATACTGAACAATGCAGTAATTCCCGTTAACACTTGAATAAATAAGAAATGAAAACGGTCTCCGCTCACGTGCAAGGAAACGATCAGCATGGTAATTAAATGCACAAACAATGCTAAACGTGCATCAAAAAACGCGCGCATGATTACGGGAAGAATGCAAAACGGTAATGCGTACAATGGAATATTCTGAAAATAATTCGGAACAAAAGACATGGTTGTTGTCAGGACGACAATCAGTAATAAGAACAACAATCGGGAGTCGCTGGCTAATAATTCTCTTCGGAATAATCGCAAAAATTGAAATAGCAGAAACAAAACGAATCCAACTACAATAATTTGCCCACCCAATAACGTCCAACCACCTGCTGTTTCCCCTGACTTCAATTTATATTCGGCCTGTAAAGACAACAACTTTTGATACGTATCGTCATCGACAACATCACCCCTATTGACAATAAGCTCTCCTTTGGTAACCGCTCCGCGAGCTACAGCGACATTGCTTAATGCCTGTTGCAGCAACTTGCGCGTTAACGAACTATCATATAATACATTGGCACGCACAATAACATCAGCGTTTTTCCATTCCTCATATACATCTTCAGCTATTCGCTTTCTGAGCAATGTATCCACTTCAGACGGTGTCGGGAAAGTACCTAATAGAATTTCTTCGGCAACAGCACCTTTAATCAACAAAACTTTATCTCCGGGGCCTTTTCCCGAATTGGAGCTGAATGTTCGTATGCCTTTTGCATATATTTTATCCAGCTCAGACAATATTTTAACGCGAGAGCTGCTCGTTAAATCGCTTATGCTTTGTGCTATTTCCTGCTGCGCATCTTCCGTAATACTGCTATCCACTCGATAATATGGTGTGAATTCTCTGCGCAGATCTTCCTTCTCCTGTTCAATTTCTGCAACGGGTTTGCTAACGGCATAATCAAATGGTGCAATTACACCTTCGTAAGGCCATGGTTTACCGTTAAGTCCATCAATATTGTAACGAAATGCTGAACCACGCGGATAAATCCAAACCAAAACCAACAAACCCGACAGAAAGAGAAATCCTTTGTAAAGCAGGGCGTGCCGGTCACGAATAAACTCAAAAACTTTTCTGATCACGAAACGAAATTAACGAGAATCGGCGGTCAAATTTCTACTTGACCGGGAAGAAACTCACTGTTTGCTAACAAGGTTCACATGGGGCAATTAAAATAGTTAGATTTGTGCGCAATTATTATACACAGAAAATTATGAAAGAAGTTTATATCGTTTCCGCAGCCCGCACTCCAATGGGGTCTTTCGGAGGAGCATTAGCTGAAGTATCAGCAACACAATTAGGTGCTACTGCAATTAAAGCAGCAGTTGAACGCGCCGGAATTGCTCCCGAGCAAATTAATGAAGTCCTGATGGGCGCTGTATTACAAGGAAATTTGGGACAAGCTCCTGCACGACAGGCTGCACGTTTCGCAGGATTACCGGATGCCGTGACTTGCACTACGGTTAACAAAGTATGTGCTTCAGGAATGAAGACTGTTATTTATGCAGCACAGTCCATTAAATTAGGCGATACACAAGTTGCAGTGGCCGGTGGCATGGAAAATATGTCGGCTGCTCCGTATTATGTGGAGAAAGGTCGTTACGGGCATCGTTTTGGACATGGTCAGTTATTGGATGCAATTGTAAAAGACGGCTTAACAGATGTGTATCACAATAACTTAATGGGCAATTCTGCTGAATTGTGTGCAGCAAAATATTCCATTACACGGGAGCAGCAAGATGCTTATGCTATTCAGTCGTATCAGCGTGCAGCTGCTGCCTGGGAAGCAGGAAAATTCAATGATGAAGTTGTACCCGTAACCGTTAAAACACGCAAAGGCGATGTTGTAGTTAGCGTGGATGAAGAGTACAAAAATGTAAGTCTGGATAAAATTCCGGGATTAAAGCCGGCATTTCAAAAAGACGGAACCGTAACTGCTGCGAATGCATCTACCATTAATGATGGAGCTGCTGCAATGGTGTTGATGAGTAAAGAAAAAGCAGATGAGTTGGGCATTAAGCCATTAGCGAAAATTTTAAGTTATTCGGATGCTGAACAAGCGCCTGAATGGTTTACAACTTCTCCTGCAAAAGCTATTCCTGCTGCTGTTGCTAAAGCCGGTTTGCAAATGAACGACATTGATTTCTTCGAAATCAACGAAGCATTTTCGGTTGTTGCATTAGCAAATCTTGATTTGATGAATCTGGAAGCATCAAAAGTAAATGTTAATGGTGGCGCTGTGGCTTTGGGTCACCCTCTCGGATGTTCCGGTGCACGAATCATCGTAACATTGATTAACGTATTGAAACAGAATAATGCAAAATACGGCGTTGCGGGAATTTGTAACGGCGGCGGCGGTGCCAGTGCAATCGTAATCGAAAACATGTAAAACAATCAAGGGCTTTCCGTAACAAGAAAGCCCTTTTGCCATAACAATGCCTTACGGAATTTGTCACCTCAGTGTTGTGCCTTGCCGGCGTGAACCATCCGACAAAAGCGAGATGGTTACACAACTGTTGTTTGGTGATGCGTTTGAAGTAATTGAAACGCGCGATTCCTGGCATCATATCGTTACATCTTGGGATCATTATGATTGCTGGATCGACCGCAAGCAATATGTCCCGGTGAGCAAATCGGCATTTGAAAATTTAAAACTAAACCCTGCACCTGTTGTTACCGATCTATTTCAACTAATAACGGACACATCAACAGGAATTACATTCCCTATAGTCATTGGAAGTTCACTTCCATTCTTTTCCGGCAATGAATGCAGCATTGGAGAACGCATGTACGTAGTGGATGGCAATGCAAAACCTTTCGAAACCGACATTTCACGAGAAAGTATCGTAGATACGGCCATGTCATTTATTCATGCGCCCTATTTATGGGGAGGCCGTTCTCCATTCGGTATCGATTGTTCCGGATTCACACAAGCGGTTTTCAAAGTGAATGGATTGCAAATAAAGCGTGATGCGTACCAACAAGTAGAAATTGGCGATGCCTACAGTTTTGTGGAAGAAGCGCAACCCGGTGATTTAGCATTCTTTGATAATGAAGAAGGCCGTATTGTACATGTGGGAATTGTGATCGGTGAAAACAAGATCATTCATGCTTCCGGTCGTGTCCGCATAGATCATTACGATCATTACGGCATATTTACTCCTGAGCGCGGAGGTTATACACACAACCTGAGAATCATCAAGAACATATTGCCATAACCAAAAAAAAAGAGCCGCACTCATCGTGCGGCTCTTTCGTTAAGTTGCGTTCTTGTTATTCCACTACGAATTTCATCACAAATTTTTCATCACCTGAAGTAACCATGAGGTAATAAACACCGGCTGCAACAGAAGGCAATGCAACTTGCACAGGACCACTAACTCCGTTCAACGAACGAGCGTAAACATCCTGACCCAAGGAATTGCGAACAATCATCATACGATTTGCCGATGCTGATGGTAATTGCAACATCAATTCGTGTTGTGTTCCATTGTAGAACGCTGATACTGCAGTATTGTGCTCTTCCATGCCAACACATCCCACGCCAATATTATTGAAAGTGATCGTATCTGCACCGCACGAATTAGTTACAATAAGTTGTGCTGTGTATGTGCCTGCATTCGGATACAACACAACCGGGGAAGATGCATTAGATGTGGATGGTGTTCCACCCGGGAATGACCAGGAGTAATTCATCGCATTAGCGCTGTTACTGCCATCAAAAGTGATCGTTTGGTTAATACAAATAACAGAATCACTTGGAGCAATTGCCGCTACAGGATCTTCGTCAACCTGAATCACAACATTGGCGTTAGTCACACAACCATTCGCACCGGTTCCTTGCACATTGTAGGTGATACTTGTAGTTGGCGTACTAATTACTGAGGCTCCTGTAGTTTGATTCAGGAAGGTTCCGGGTGACCAAACATATGATGTTGCGCCGCTGGCAGTCATGATTACAGGAGTTGAAGGACACACTGTTGTAGCAGTGCTTGTAACGTTTACCACGGGGTTTGGATTAACTGTAATCGAAACAAATGCAGAATCAAACAAATTACATCCGCCACCTACAACATACAAAATAGCATTATAAGTGCCCGGATTATTGAAATTAACCGACTGCACTACATTGTTTGATGTCAACGGTGAGGCATTCGGGAAATACCACAACAACGTGTCCTGATAAGTTGAGCCTGCTGCATCAAATGAAATGGAATTACCTGCACAAATACTGGTAGCACTAGGCGTAATTTGCGCCACCGTGTTTTGGCTGGTCAGAAACGGATGAATGTAAAGTGATGCCGATAAATTCCAGGATCCTGCTGTTGTATACTGGTACCAATTGTTATTGGATTGTCTTTCCCAGATTGCAGATGGAGTTGTTTGTCCTGCTGTGTTGGAAACAATACTCAACGTGTCTTTAGTGCCTGTTGTCCATTGTAAATTGGTTAAATCAACGCTTACGAAGAAACGTTTAGATACAGGAAGTGTAATTGGATTATTTACAAAAGAAAACTCTGAGTAATAGTTTCCATTCACATCCTGCATAATTTGACCCATCGACTTACCGACAGCAGTCCCAATTTGCGCACCCGGAGTTCCGCTGGTTCCATCGTAAACTTTCACATTCACAATTTTACTCGGATTCGCAGAATATGCCAATCCGAATGCTACCCACACATTCACCAACTGTGTGTACGGTTGTGATGAAGCATCAAAATACATAGCCTTTTCTCTGTCCAAATAAGTGTTCATACCATTAATCCATCCATCGGAACCAACCGAAGAACCCGTGTAATAATTCACCGGTGTCCAGTTGGAAGGTGCAGGTAAATTAACGCGTGTACAACCGGAAGCAGCAACAACGGTAATATAACCGGTTCTGGTTTCAGTATCTGATCCGTTTGCACTGCTTACTGTAAGTGTTACGTTGTATGTTCCGGGCGTGTTGTAAACAATTGCAGGAGGATTTGCTCCATTAAATGTACCCGGTGTCCCGCCTTGGAATGTCCAGCTGTATGTGGTTGGGTTATACAGAGACTGATTCGTGAAAATTACGGAACCTCCCGCGGTAACTGTTGTAATGTTTGCCGTAAAATCTGCAACCGGAGGCCAGTTCAATGTTGCAGCAATGCAGTTCATCGCATTGTTGGCATTGATACGTCCTGCACCCAATTGACCCGTGTAAGAAGGGTTTTGAGAATTGATATTCGTTGCAGTTGAAGTAATACAAGTTCTGATGTCAGACGGTGACAATGCCGGATTCAATGATAACATCAAGCCTGCTAATCCCGCAACAATTGGGGAAGCCATGGATGTACCGCTCATGTTACCGTAAGTGCTGTTTACGGTTGTCGCATAAATATTATTTCCCGGAGCAGAAATATCTACCCAGGTTCCGTAATTTGAAAAACTGGCTTTTGCGTCGTTACTGGAAGTGGCAGCCACTGCAATACATTGTGTATATCCTGCAGGATAAAACATTGTGTTCGTATTGTTATTGCCTGCTGCAGCAACTAAAACAACACCTTGACCATTAGCCCAGGAAATAATGTTTTGCGCTGTAGTAGATGAACCTGTTCCGCCCCAAGACATATTGATGACATCTGCTCCTGCTGCTACGGCATACACAATTCCATCGTAACCATTAGTAACGACAGACGCTTGTGTTGTTGCTTTAACGGCAATGAGTTTACAACTAAATCCTATTGCAGCAACACCTGTGTTGTTATTGGTCGTTGCACTGGCGCAACCAGCTACGTGTGTACCATGACTAAAGCTGGAACTTGGCGGATCAGGATTATTATCGTTGCTGCCTACGTCATATCCGTTGATGTCGTCAATGTACCCGTTACCGTCATCGTCAATATTATTATTTGGAATTTCACCCGGATTCACCCATAAATTCCCGGATAAATCAGGATGTGAGCGCTGTAAAGCATCATCAACAATTGCAATCTTGATTGTGGAACCGGAAGAGAAATAGTTCCAGGCTCCTGAAGCGTTGATCACATTTAAGTGCCACTGTGAAGAATATGATGGATCGTTCGGTGTGAGCGTCGGACGATCCAACGGAACGCGCTCTGCATAAACAACTTGACCCGTTGACTTCAAATCACTGATGATCTGCATCACATTGGCATGGTCGTTAAACGTCAATAAAAAGGTACGTTGTAAAATGGGCGAATTTTTTGCCGCATGAAACGGACGCGATAAATGTGCTCCCGGATGTGATTTCGCTAATTCCGGCAAAAATGGCAAAGTTGCCAACGGAAGATTGTAATGATCATCTTTCAATGACGCTGTAATGCGAACATCATCTTTAACCTGAAACCAAATTTTTCCGTCTTGATAATCCGGATAAACGGACTGGGCAGAGAGATTAACTCCGATTGCAAGCACAACAAGTGCGAGTAGCTTTTTAATCATGTTTGTAGGAATTAGGTTCAACGAAGTGAATTTAATCAAAACCTAATTCAAACACAACTAGTTATGTGGATTTAAACAGGTACCAGCGAAGATCAATCCGATCTAAGATGATATACCCATTCTCATGCGGCATAGGCACTGAACGGTGTAAAAAATTCTCTTGATCCGTGAAATCAGGAGTATTCTTCAATGGAGTCGGCGTATCGTTGTACAAAAACCCGACAACATTGTCCCCTATACCACCGATAATAAAGTGGTAAATATTCGGATTGTTTTTACTTCTGGTAACCTCACGAATCAAACACTTGTCCATTAACGAGCGAGCCTTTTTATCAGAATTTATTACTGTTAACAGACTATCGCCTGTTTCAAAGTATTTCTTCTTTTTCAGGTAACTAACCAATGCATTAAAATCTTTTTGTTTCGCTGTCAAATGTGCTTTAATAACACTATCAGGCGCAATCTGTAAGTCCAAATTGGCTTGTTCAAACTTTAGTGTTCGCCCGGTCGTTGAATCTGTTCCTTTTCCGAGTTCATCTTTGGACAACGCATTTAATTCTTTCAATCGCTTTCGCGTTTCTTCTACTTTTTGAAAGGTCCTGATATCACGCATCTTCCAGCAACCTTCGTAAGTGAGATAGACGTAATAATCGTGACTGGTTTCTGCATCTCGCAACCAAACAGCAACAACCGCTTGGGATGTATTCTGGAAAATTAAACGGCATGTTCGGATAACTCTTGGTGATAAAGACTGTCCCAAAGTTTTACTCTGAAACTTTTCCTTATCCATGGCACAGCACAAATGATTGGCTTTTGCGGGAAATCCATCAATTGAAAAATAAGCCTGAACAACTTCCGTCGGAAAAAGGGTATCTCCGGGATGACGATTTGCTGTTAGTGCAATTGAAAAACAACAAAAAGTTATAAGTGCAATCAGTTGAGCTTTCATAGTATGTTACCAATACTGTTAAGATACAGCATTGAATTCAACAAGCAATTATTCCTCACGGAAAAACCATAATCTGGATAAATGCACGATCTCTACATTACGGTAATAATACTTTATAATTTGATCGTATTTATACCCGCGCTTTGCCATACTGATAGCGCCTTCCTGACATAATCCTACGCCATGTCCGTATCCGCGTCCACGAATAACAATACTATCATTTCGTTCTTCGATAGAAAAATATGCCGACTTCAATTGCCAATCGCTGCGAATGGTTTTATAGGGAATTCGATAGTTACCGTAAACGTAATTCGTGGTACGTTGCTCTTGTGTCATATTTAATGCACTGTAACTCGCCATGCTGTCCTTTACCGGATATTTATGTTTCAATTGCAAATAGCTCAACCAATCATCCTTTGCAATTTTTCGTGTCCAATACGCCTGTGAGCTTCTGATACAAAATGTATCACGAATGGAACGCAAATAACTGACAGATGCTCCCCAAACATCTTCCGAGTTCGCAGTTTGTCCGCCACAATTGGAATGAAAAGCCGCTGTAATCATAATCAGATTTCTATCCACAACTACCTGACCTGCAGTTTGAGTAACTCCTTCCAACACTACAGGATCTACGGTGCGACTTTTATACACTTGACAATGTACTCCATCACAAACATCAAAACCTTCCAATCCATGACGGTTAAGGTGCGACAAAGCATAAGTCCTGCATAAGATGGCTTGCACTTTATAAAATTCAAGCGGAGTTTTCCCTCCGGACTCCGACTCTACGACTCCACCAACATAATTTTCTAATTCCGCAACAGTTATGCATTCCAATAATCCCCCAACGGCTCTGATACTTAACGATCCCTGATAACTGCGTGTACCGTTCATGGGCTTCAACGGCTTTATCTTGAACACAGAGCTATCCGAATTAATACGCCAATATAATTTTGAGCACTTGCCCAGATTCACACCGGGAGCCAATAACTCTAACGAGTCGCCTACGGCTTGAACACGAATTACTTTTGCGGCCAGAGAATCCACAAGTTTCAGCGTATCCATATAAACACTGAAGCCACCTTGTGCATTGGATACGTTCAGCTGTTCTACTTTCAAAGTTGATAAAATACGAACGCGAACCTGATTCCCGAACAAGGAATCGGTACAACACCACACAATTAGAAATACTATAATTCGATTCATCATTTCAAGTATTCGTCGATTAAACGTGCTGTCGTAGCAGACGCTCCGCCTTGTTCAGACAGTTTGCGGTACAATCTTTCATAATTGGAAAGCATTTCATTGCGTGCATCACCATCAT
>CALJIF010000111.1 GCA_937974275.1 uncultured Flavobacteriales bacterium | reverse complement strand
TTATAATGGTTTGTTGTAGGAATAATTTTAATATCTACCGTGATTTGATTTTTTTTTTTTTTTATCCACACGTAAATCCAATAGATCAGTTAGAAAAGTATACCGACCATCGTAATACCTAAAACACTCCACGCAATAATCGGAAACCACAATTGCATCACCCGCCAATGAAGAGAATCCTCATCACGATAAAACTGTCCTATAATATTGTATCCTGCCCATACACCAATTAGTGCAATCGCGACTGTCCAACGAAGAACTGTAAAATGCGACCAATAGGACAACTTTCTGAACATAGCAATACTTAAAGGTATTACACTTTACGCAGCGCAGTGCAACGGTTTAACAAGTGTTATCAAAAAGTTATTGAGTGGAAATAATCTTAGACGTATACGTCTTTCCGTTGCCGGAAATAATGCTAATAACATATACTCCGGATGAAGGTAAAATAACGTCCCATTGATGACCCGTTACGGCATTAAAAACCGCTTTACCGGCGGCATCCACTATACGCACCTCCGGATCTTGCCAGACATCAGAATCAGCGAGAATATTTAAGCCTAAACCCGATTGCTGCAACTTAATGCCTGAACTATTGTAACAAACCACAGCCAGCGAATCAGAGTTCAGTGTGCCTTGTGCACGCGAAATAATTCTGTAATAATTAGTGCGATCACAAACGGGATCAATATGCGGTATCTGATATGTTTGAGCAGAATTCGTATTCCCACAAATGCCTAAATGTGTGTAAAACGTACTGAAATTCATATTATCCGTGCTCACCATAACTTCCAAGTCGTCGCAAGTATTTCCAGGCCCCATCGTCCAAGTTATCCGAACTTCATTACCCAGTTGCTCCGCTTCCATAAAAAGCACATTAACCTGCGAAAACGTCCGCAAGGAAATCAAACAACAAATGCAAATTATAATTCGCATAATCATATAACGTTTTTACTCCGGATTTGTTGCGGCAGCTTGCTGAAAGTACTGCCACAGCTTATCATCCGGAACAGGCGCCACAATTTCAACGCGCTCACCTTTCACGGGATGTGTAAAAGAAATACTTCTGGCATGCAAAGAAATAGACGCATCAGGATTGCTGCGTTTCGCGCCGTACTTTAAATCGCCTTTTATAATACAACCCATATTGGCCAGCTGGCAACGAATCTGATGATGACGACCGGTATGTAATTGCACTTCCAGTAAATGATATTTATCGGAAGATGCCAACAACTTGTAATCCAATTCCGCACGCAATGCACCGGCAGTGCCTTCTTTAACTACGTAAGACTTGTTTTGCTTTTCGTTTTTGTTCAACCAGTTAATCAATTTACCCTCAATATGCGCGGGTCGACGCTCCACAATGGCCCAATAGACTTTTTGTACATCACGCGAGCGAAATATTTCATTCATGCGCGACAAGGCTTTATCTGTGCGGGCAAAAACTACTGCTCCGCTAACCGGTCGATCCAGGCGATGAACAACACCAAGAAATACTTTTCCCGGCTTGTTGTATTTTACTTTGAGATAATTTTTAAGGTGTTCGCTTAGCGGAACATCTCCGGTTTTATCTCCCTGAACAATTTGAGACGCTTTTTTATTGATTACAATAAGATGATTGTCTTCCAATAAAACCGTTATCGGTTCACTTCCACTCACAATTTGGTTCGATTAATCTTAAACTCCGTTCTGCGATTCTTGGCATGCTCTTCCTCCGGACAATCCACGCCATCCTTACATTGATTCAACAATTTCGTTTCACCGTAACCGATTGCTATCAATCGTTTCTTATCGATGCCACGTTTTACCAAATAATCTACTGCAGCTTGTGCACGCTTCTGCGACAATTTCTGGTTGTAATCATTGGTTGAACGGGAATCCGTATGTGCCGATACTTCAATGGTAATGGAAGGATCCATTTGCATTACTTTAACCACTTTTTCGAGGGTAATTTCTGCAGCAGGAAGAATTTTAAAATCACCGTAATCATAATAGATGTTTTCGATGATCAATAAAGTGTCCTGCTGTTGCTTATGTTTCATTTGCAACACTTGCAACCATGGATCTTCCACGTAAACCGTTCCCAGTGTTGTGCGGTCGAGTGGAATAATGCGGAACTCGAACTTGCCTCCGTTCATTTTTAAAGTACGGATGATTTTTCCTGTCGCATCTTTAATGTAAATTTTGCCAAGGCCTGCCAGTGAAGGATCTGCAACTTCATCAACACTCATCAGATAAGCCTTATCTGCAGGTAAATTGATGAAACTGAAATCACCATTGTTGTCCGTTACAGCAGTTTGCAATATTTGTCCTTTTTCATCAAGGATATTCACCTTGGTATTTGCCAACGCCGTTCCTTTTTCATCGGCACCAACCAGTTTACCACGCATGTCCATACGTAATTCCGTATCGTCTACAGACATTGCACTGAGCGTAGTCTTATCTTCAGGAATAATTCGGAACGAGAATTTACCATTAGCATCAGGACGCGTGCTCATTAATTCCTTACCACTTTTGTTCGTGATGGAAATCTTGGAAGAAGCAGCCAGCTTTGGATCTAATCCATCATCCATTCCAACTACGTAGGTTTTGTCGGGTGGAATGCGCGTAAATGCAAATGCGCCAAACTCATTAGTTGTTGTCTGCTGCACCAGATTACCCTGATCGTCTTTCAGATAAACGTTTGCGTTGGCAATAGGCTGTGGCGGTTGACCATCGGAAATTAGGTTACCTGCAATAGTTAGATAATCATCATCGGACAACAATTGTGGTGGAGCTGTCGGATCAACAGGCAAATTCTGGAAAGTATATTTCCCTCCAAATTCATTCATCACCGTTACTCGGACCAAATTGTTCTTTTCGTCGGTCATGAAGTATTTCGGTTTGGAAGCAATAGACGGATCCGATTCATTCATGCGAACGATATACGACTGATCCGACGACAGATTTTCAAATTTGAAATTACCGTTAGCATCTGTGGTAGTTGTCTTCAATAACTTTCCATCTGCACTCAAGAGTTCGACGGTAGTATTTTTCATTACATCGCTCGAATTCTTACTTGCCAAAACTTTGCCCGAAATACGAACGAATTTAGAAGTAACCTTGAACGCATAAATATCATCACTTCCGGCACCGCCGCTACGATCTGACGTGAAATAACCACGACTCAAATCCTCGTTGAAGGTTGGAGCAAAATCATCGGTAGGTCCGTTTAACGGCATTCCCTGATTCACCGGATCACTCCACCCTTTAGCGTCTTTTGTGGTGGTGAAAATATCCAACGCACCAAGTCCGGGATGTCCGTCTGAACTAAAATAGAGCACGCCATCCTTACGCATGTATGGGAATACTTCATTGCCGGGCGTGTTAATTGTTGGACCAAGATTTACCGGCTGTGTCCAATTGGTTCCATCAAACGTACTCATCCAAATATCATTTCCACCTGAACCACCGGGCATGTCTGATGTAAAATACAATGACTTGCCATCTGCACTTAATGATGGATGTGCGACAGAATATTCATCACTGTTAAACGGAAAAGGTTTCACACTGCCCCAGGTTTTCCCTTTACGAGTAGCAAAATAAATCTTAGGACGATTAGCGAATTTTTTGTTCGCCTTCAGCTTCAACGTTCGGTTTACACGCGTAAATGCCATTAAGTTGCCATCTCCCGAAAACGAAACCGGTCCATTGTGATAATCCTGATTGATTGTACGCGAAAGTTTTCCGGTCTTCCCAAATCGCACCGAATCTTCTTTCTGGTATGTAGTTTTAGCTTTATACACGCTGTAGTATGCGCGATTTGTGGCGCCTTCATTTTCATCGTAAAGCATATCCACGTCTCCTCTATCCGAAGTGAAATACAACTCACCGGAATAGAGAACAGGCGAAATTTCAGAATTCTCTGTATTTACATCCGGGATTGGACGAACATCGTAAATAGGCGTTTGTTCCAGCCACACCTTCATTTCATCCACCGCCTCTACCTGGGCTTTGGCAGCTTTGTTTTGAGGATCTTTGCCCAAGTATTTTTTAAATTGTTCTTTCGCCTCAGCAGTTTTACCATTGGCACGCAGCGACATCCCGTAGTAGAAATACACCATCGGGCTGCAATTGGGATTTGCAACTGTTGTCTTCCCGTACCACTCTTCCGCCTTTTTGTAATTACGCGTAATACGATAACAGTTAGCCAAGTTTTCCATGGCCTGCACATCTTGCTTTTTCTTTAAGCCTTTTTCGTAAGCAGGAATTGCTTTCGCGTATTGCTTATTGCGGAAATAATGATTGCCTTTTCCGATCTGAGCGTGGAGTGGAGCCACTGCGCAGAATAGAACAAGAATCATCGTATATATAAGTCGTTGCAACATAAAAATTCTTCTATTGCTTTAGAAATAACGGGGGTTAACAACATCCGAATGGAAAACATTCAAATCAAATCCTAACATAATTTCATGCGTGCCGGATTGATATCCGCGCAATCGATTCAGATTGACATCAAACGAATAACCCAATTTAAATTTCTGCGTCAGATTGACCATTGCCATTGCAACAACAGCTTTCTCTGAACGCGCAGAAACACCAAACCACATCACGTCGCGAAACTTTACATTCAGATTCAGATCAATACTCGCTGTGCTGGCTCCGACAACATTTCGTATCATCACGGACGGACTGAACAATAAATCATCATTAATCTTCATGGCGTATCCTGCAGTAACAAATTGGTGCATCTTCATGGTTGCAGGCATATTCATATTAATTGAATCTATCGCTACAGCATATGTCGCCTGATTCAGGTGAGTAGTTGATGCACCGATGTAAAATTTCTTCGTATTGAAATACACGCCGAATTTGAAATCAGGAACAGTTCGTGTAGTTGCATTCAAGGCAGCAAATGCATCAGTCTGATCTTTATACTCAATCAAATTCCAATTAATGCGATAATTAACCAGACCACCTCCGAGTCCAAATGCCAATTTGCCCTTACCTAAACGCAAACGATACGCGTACGTCAAATATCCGGCAGTTGATTTCTTTGGTCCTAACTGATCCGCAACAACTTCTAAACCAAGCCCGACCTTCCCTTTACGTGTAGGAGAATTAATCGCTACAACCTGTGTTGATGGAGCTCCGTCGAAACCAACCCATTGCTGGCGAAATGACAATGCACCATTTAACACACCGCGACTTCCCGCATACGCAGGATTGATCGATAGCGGATTAAACATGTACTGCGAATACATCGGATCCTGTTGTGCAAATGCAGGAATACTGCCTAAAAAAAGCACCACAGCAACAACTATTTGTTTTAATGTTTTCATCACACTTAAATTCATTAATGAGATATCTCTACCCAACCCTTCATCGATTCTAAACCAACGCGAATAATGTAATAATACGTTCCCGGAGGAAGTAATACGCCATTCTTGTCACGTCCTTCAAATACTACAGCTGAATTGTCGTAGTCTTTACCTTCCCACACTAACATTCCCCAACGATTGAATATTTCGACATTCGTATTTTCGAACAAATCGATGTAATCGATAATCCAGACGTCATTCGCGTTATCTGCATTCGGCGTAAAACCCGAATACACGTGAATACCGCAAATTCCTGTGCCGTCGATAATGGTTAATGTCTGAGATGTCGTTAAACCACCTGCATCGATAACTGTTACAGTATAAGTTCCCGGAGCTAAGCTATCCACTTGTGCAAGCGTATCATTTTGTGAAGTCGTCCACACGTATTGATACGGGCCCGTTCCACCTGTAGGAATCACCAACGCAGTTCCATCTTCCGCACCCGCGCAGGAAACATTAGAATACACCAGGTTTGCATTTAGCACAAGACTTGCATCCGGTGATGGTTGCTGAAAACCTTGTGTTAAAATATAACCACCGTTGGTAACCGTCGGCACAATTACTTCACCTGTTGAAGACGACAACATAATTCCACCATTAGTGGAGAAGTTACCTGAACTTCCAATCAATACCGGAGTAATTGAACTGATCTGGCTGTAGCCCAATGCGGGCAGTAAACACAGACTACATAAACTAAAAAGTAATTTCTTCATATTAGTTATTTCCTCCCGTTTTTGGTTGAACCTGAGGTTGAGGCTGCGGTGTTGCAGGCTGTCCGTTTTGCTGCTCCATCTGCTGCACTTTTTGTTCTAACAATAAAATTTGTTGCTGTTGTTCCTGAATAGCTTTCACCAAAACAGGAATTAAATCCGAGTAGTAAATACCTAAACGTTCAGCAGGCACAATAGAAGAACTGCCATCAGGATTTTCACGCACTTCTTTGTCAACCACTACTTCAGGAACTACACCTTGTACATCCTGAGCAATGAACCCGAGTTTTGTACCCTGTTGCGGGGCATCTTTCCACTGATAACTTACCGGTTGTAATTGCATTACAGTTGACAATCCATAATTGATCGGCTGAATTGCTGTTTTATCGCGACGATCGGATGTATTAATTGTTCCGTTGGTGGCGTAAATGGTTGTCCAGCGGAATGTAGATTGACCAAGCTGTGTGGCATTGTCAGTTGACGGCCTTAAGAATGTGGTGTTCATGTCAACAACAGGTGTGGTTGTAGCAAAATCATCCCCACTTCGAGAGAACATCAAACTACCGGCATTATTTGATTCTAATCTCCAATCCGATCCGCTTGATTTTCTGAACTCAATACCCGATGCGGTTGTGCCTGTAACACGCACGTAATTAATTGCAGCAGCAGAAACTTCAAAAAGTTGTGCCGGCGCTGTCGTACCAATACCAACTTCACCTGTACTTTTTACAATCATACGTGCATTAGCAGCTGTTGCTGAAGAATTGTCTCCTGTAGGATTCGTTGCAAAAATTAAATCACCAACTCCAAATGAACCGGTCTTTTGGAATAAAATTGCTCCTTTATAACGTGAATCAATTGGAGTTCCGACCCCATCTGAACGAAAACGAATACCGCTCATATAACCGGTAGCAGCACTTGTATTCGTATTTTGGATGTATAAAAATGCAGCATCACTGCCATCTGTTGCAGCAACATTTTCAGCCACGTGTACTTTTGCTTCCGGATTTAGCGTGCCGGCTCCTAAATTATTTTGTACAAACACATTGCCCGCAGCAAAATAACCGGCATAGTTTCCGGTTGTTGCTCCTGAAGCATTTCCAAAAACACCATAATTAGTGCCCGGTGTAGCACCTACTGCAAAACCGCGCAATCCGTAGTTATCGCCGGTTGTGGCAACACCATCACCTTCTACACCAATATTTTCCAATGGTGATCCACTTGCAACACCAATTGTTCCCAATGCGTCACCACTTGACGCAGCACCGGTGGCAACATTGTAACTTCCGTAAACTGTAGCAGCTCCCGTTCCGGTATGTGTGGCATATATTGCCGCCACTAACCCCGATGGAGCATTCGAATTCATGTTTGCTTCAATTGTTCTGCCTACACCTGTAGCTGTTCCTACAACATCCAACTTTGCGGTAGGCGATGTAGTTCCAAGACCTGTATTACCGGCTGCGTTGATGAACAAATTGGTTCCGGTGTTATTGAATATACCGAAGTCACCATTGTTATTGGCATAGGAATATGCTTTGATAGTGCCTCCAACCTTGTAACCATAAAATGAACTTGCTGTAGTATTGACAGCGTTGGTATAAATACCCGCCCAAACTGCATCCGAACCATCGTATTGTAAACCAATTTGACCACCTGCAGCAATGTTCATCGGGTACGCCGGAGTTGTTGTTCCAATTCCAACGTTATCTCCTGAATTAGTTAAAAACACAAATGGTGCGGACCGCGTCCATGCATTTGAACCGGATGGCAGTGCTGCTGATATATCAGAACTGGTGATAGCGCCCGCAACAAATCCTGTTGTGCCATTACTCTTTAAAAATTGACCGACAGTTCCAACACTGTTACCAACTTTATAGGCAGTTGATGCATCGATGGTTCCGGTAACGTCTAAATTGTCATTCGGTGTTGTTGTGCCAACACCAACCAAACCATTATTATCAATGGTCATTCGTGTGGTATTGTTCGTCCAGAAGCCCATTCTATGAGTTGATGAATTATACTGAACAGCACCATAATATGCAAGATTCCCATTACCGAAATACAAGCTGGATATTCCGGATGTTCCACTCAATAAACTAACTGCCACGTTACTTGCGGTTGTTGCAGTATTAGCAACTTGCAAACGTTCAGTTGTAGTGGTAGTTCCAATTGCAACATTGCCTGCAGCGTCAATGCGCATACGTTCTAATAAATTCGTCCCGAAATACAATGGCTGCGCTTCATTCTGCATCACGTATGCATCACCACTGGTTCCAATACCTACTCGTAATCCGTCATTCGCAGTTTGTCCTATGCCCACATGTGTAACCTGCAATCCATGAGGACTTGATGATGCACCGTGAATATGTGTTGAGAATACAGGAGATGTTATACCTCCAATTCCAATATTGCCGCCATTATTGAAAATATTTGAGCTATTGGTTACCCATGTTGAACCGTTCCAATACAATGTGTTTCCTGCAGCTGTACCATTCGCAATAATACCTGTTGCTCCTGTTGCTCCTGTAGGACCGGTTAAACCTGTAGGACCTGTAGCTCCCGCAGGTCCGGCAGGACCGGGAGCTCCATTCAAATTCACAGACCATGAACTCCAAGTTCCTGCGCCAATAAATGTAGTGACATTAACTTGCATAGCTCCGGTTGCACTCGTGTAAGAATTAACAGTTCCGGTCATTTGATTAGACGGAGAATTTGCAATGATCACCGTTTGCCCGATCGAATACGCTAAACCTGTTCCTACGGTAAATGATTGTAAACCCGTAGAAATAGACATTGTGGAAGCGGACGTCGTTGCGTATCTATCACCAATAGCACCCGTCGCTCCTGTTGCACCTGTCGGACCGGTTGCGCCGGTTAAACCTGCAGGACCGGTTGCTCCTGTTAATCCTGTTGGTCCCGTTGCTCCATTGGCTCCATTCAATCCGGCAGGACCTGTAGCGCCCGTCACACCTGCAACTCCGGTTGCTCCAACAGCTCCGGTCGGACCAACTGCACCGGTTGCACCAACCGCACCTGTAGGACCCACTGCGCCTGTCAATCCTGTCGGACCTTGCACTCCGGTTGCACCGGTTGCGCCCGTTGCACCAACGTTACCTTGAATTCCTTGTGCTCCTGTTGGACCTGTTGGACCGCTTGGCCCCTGTAACCCTTGAATACCTTGAGCACCTGTAGGACCTACAGCGCCCGCACAATCCAAACTATTCCAAAAGCCGTCATTGTTAATGTCTTCACCGGGGTCATTGATACCATCTCCGTTCAAATCCCAACAAGCAAGACCTGTGGCACCTGTTACACCCGCAATACCGGTTGCGCCGGTTGCGCCGGTTGTTCCCGCCGCACCTGTCGGACCGGGATCACCACTAGGCCCCGTTGCTCCAATAGATCCTGTTGGCCCAACTGCGCCTGTTGCGCCGGCAGCACCTGTCGGCCCCGGATCACCTGAAGGACCTGTTGGCCCGGCAGCACCCGTCGCACCTGTTGCACCGGCAGGGCCTGTTGGTCCACCTGCAGATGCACCCGCATATAATGCATAAGGAACAGACCACAATTGTGTCGCTCCCATATTCACGAAGCCGGATCCTGCATCAATTTCCACTTTAAGAAAATGATTGCTGTTCGCCCACTGAATAGTGTTGAAAGCACCGGCAGAAGTTTGTGTTCCTTGTCCGATGACAACATTGAATAAACCAAACGCATTGGTCGTCACGTTATGTGTTTCCTCATACACCTGAACAGTAGCAGCCGCATCGGTATATACGCCAACGCGAACAGTTAGTGGTGCGTTGGTCAATTCCGTACCGCTGGCATTACGCGCAACAGCTTGGTAATTCACGCCTTGAGGCGCGCCTTGTGCAAAGAGTGCACTTGCCGAGCTAATACTAACCGCGATTACTAAAATCAGTTTTGTAATTCTATTCATGGGTTTCACTATTTATTGACTTAATTCAATCCAACCTTTTCTCTTAAATAAGAATCCATCAACCACAAAATAATATGTTCCTGCCGGCAAAATCTTTCCGTTCATGTCATCGCCACGCCACACTACGCTGGTATTATCATAATCAACACCTTCCCAAACCATCTTTCCCCAACGATTAAATATGTACACCTTCGGATTGACAACACTCGTTATCCCGTCAATAATCCATGCGTCATTTATGCCGTCACCGTTTGGAGTAATGCCGGAATAAAACTTAATGGAATCTTGGGACAAGCTTTCGTTGCACGTATTGAGAGGATCAACAAGAACAGTAACTAATTGAGAAGTAGAACATCCGTTAACATCAGTAATGCTAACAGTGTAAGTTGTATTTACTCCAACTGATGTGCTGTTATAAAAATTAGTTGCATTCCCGGATGTAGGAACAGGGCTCCAATTGAAAACACAAGTGCTGCAACCGTATACAGCAATTACTGTTGTATCAAACGGACAAAAGGCAGTATCTGCATAGCCATTAACTTGCGGTGCCTCCAACACATTTACAGAAAAAATAGTTGGAAGACTTATGCAGTGCGCATAGATATCAGTATAAAAAACCCATCCATATAAATATTGACCCGGAGTTGTGTTAGAATCCAAAGGCGGTGTATAGGTTGTAGTAAATCCGAATCCCTGTGTTTGGTTATCGTACCAAAATGGAATTAAATTTCCCGAAGGTAATATTACAGATGTTGGAGGCGTATCACCTTGACAATATGTTAATGATGTAGCTGTTAACGGAACCGGCGCATTAGGACGAACAATGAAATTTATCGTGTCATAAAATGTCCCGGAACACACTACGTTGCTTACTGCGTATTCTACAATAATCTGGTAAGGCGGAGTGATTGCCGGATTGTTAACTATAACTTCTCCGGTATTTGCATTTACTGAGATGCCGGCGATAAGAGGAGCGACCAATGTATATGTTCCTCCACCAACGTTAGGAGCAACTCCAACAGCAATTGTATCCTGCGCATCACATCGTTTACCTTCTTCAAAACTGAATGCGCCATCAGGCAAAGGAGACGATGTAATAAAAATACTATCAATCACTGTACAGCCGGTATTGTCAGTAATTTTTACAACCGCCCAACCGTCCGGCAAATTAAATGCTAGTGAATCATTTTGATTCGCTGTGTTCACATTTGTCCAATCGTAAATCACCGGAAGAACTGCTCCATTAGTTGAAGCAATTGCAGAACCCGTTCCGGAGCCGCATCCTACAACAGTTTGTTGAATATCAATATCAAATGCACCAACTACTTTCACCAGCTTTCGTGACGAACATCCGATCGTTAAATTATCTGCACGTACCTGATAAGTTCCTGATCCTACCGATGTGAAAGTCCCGGCACCTGTGACGTTATACAAAGCATCCAACGTGTTGTCGGATTCATCTAACAGGAAATAATTGTAGGTATTTGCATTGTTTCCATTAACTAAAATACCTCCAGTAGATGAAGAGCAAGATATAGCATCTGCAACTGCGGTAAACGCAGGACAACACCACTGAGCAACTTGTGCTGACATTAAAATCCCGGAGCCACAAACACTAGTGGAATTTCCTGTCCCTGTTATGTCATCAGAATAATATCTAACGGTTACACCCAAATCGTAAGTATTACAGAAACTATTTGAAACAACTTTCCAGCAAGCCGTATAATTGGGCAACACCGCCTGTGGATCGCCTGCGTTATTTGTAGGATCTAAATCACCATCAGGATCGTAAAAATATCCGGTCAATGTTCCTGCCGGGGTGCTGATATTATTAAACCACGACCAACCTGCTTGAGGAATAACAAATGATGGAGTAATTGATGCAGCATTCCAGTCGCTGCCCAATTGTGGAACAACGCCGTGTAAATATGAAGTTGCATTGTTGTCCCATGAATCTATGTGTGCGCACATCGTAACTGTATCGCCCAAGTTGTACAACCCATTCAGTGGAGCAGGTAACAGTTTGACATATCCTTGCTTAACGCAAGAGTTGCAATCGCTCTCAGAATTTATAGTCAATTTGTAATCGCCGGAGATAGACCACGCACCTGCGCCAACCTGAATATAATACAGCGTTGTTGCAGCCCCGTCGGTAGAAACAATTTCATTGACATCTCCATCCGAATCGCACCAAGTTCCTATCGGTACCAATTCCAAACAAGATCCTTGACTACGATACACACGAAAGAACAAGGAATCCAAACCATTGGAGCCCTCCAATAAAACCTGAATTGCATTACTCGAATTTCGGAATGTATACCACACATCAGGACCTCCACCGGGGAAACAATGCATCGGACTATAATCCTGACTATTGTATACGGCACCGGTTAACGATCCGGAGACAGAAACTGTATCACCAGGCGAACCTGAAGGACAAGGAGAAGGCAACGGCAATAAACCAATGGGAATAGCATTACAAACCGAGTCATTGGGAATAACGGGCTGCTGCGCTTTAACGGAAATTCCGAAAACGCAAAGCAGTAATAAAACAAAGACAGCTCGTGTGTAGTGGTGTGCCATTGCCGAGTTGACAGATTATCGGCAAATTACGAAAAAATGGCGATACGAAGGGTGAAAATCCCGATGAGATTAAGGCACTCGAAAACCAATCACGAGGATATCGTCTACCTGTTCCAGATTTCCTCTCCAGTGCTCAATAGTTTGGTCGAGGATTGTGGCTTGTTCCTGCATCGGTTTTAAATGCACACTATGCAGGAATGTGCGGAATTGCCCCACCATAAACTTCTTTCCTTTAGGACCGCCAAACTGGTCTGCATAACCGTCAGAAAACATATAGAATGTATCTCCGGATTTAATTTCAATACGTTTGTTGGTGAAGCTTTTTTCAACCCCTTCTTCTACATAACCAATCGGCAATTTATCGGCCTTGTATTCCGTAAATTCACTATCACGGAACATATACAGGGAATTATTGGCACCGGCCATTTCAACGACATTATTCTTGAAATCGATAATACATAACGTCATGTCCATACCATCGCGAACGGCAGTATCCTCTGAATTTTGATTAATCGTTTTATTCGCCAATTTATTTAGCGCTTCCAAAACTTGTCCTGCATTCAAAGTATCATCAGATTCAACAACCTGATTTAACATGTTGTTACCCACAAGACTCATGAATGCTCCGGGAACTCCGTGGCCTGTGCAATCTACAGCGGCCACATAAATTTTATCCTTCTTTTCGTACAACCAATAGAAGTCGCCACTAACAATATCTTTCGGTTTAAACAGGATGAAATTTTCGGGTAACAATCTGTTTACTTGTGCAGCAGGAGGCAGAATCGCATCCTGGAGTCGTTTCGCATACCGAATACTATCCGTAATATGTTTGTACAGAATTTCCAGCTTACGATTCTGAATTTCAATTTCCTCTTTCTGCCTAACAACCTCTTCCGTTCTTTCGATAACCTTTGCTTCCAAAACACGCTCGTTTTCTCTCAAATCCTCACGCATCTTGATCAACGCGTAACCTAACGAATCTTCTTCCGACAAAGGTTTGTAATACGAATCGAAATTACCACCACCGACCTCGCGGGCAAATTCGGTAGTACTTTTCATGCTGTCAACAAGACTATTCAATGCCACAGACATGTCACCAATTTCATCGTTGCGATTTTGAATTGCTTCAGCCGGCAAAACACCTCGTGACATCTGCAACAATATATTTCGGATATAATGAACGGGTTTCGTAATGGAACGTGCAGTTAGTAAAGAGATTAACAATCCTCCCACGGGAAGTGCAATGAGCAATAGCAACACCACATTCTGCAAGCGCTGAAACGAATTCAACATTTCATCACGCGCTGCAGTCGCCGCGGTATATTGCCGTTCGATCAGTCTATCGAGTTTATCACTGATATCACGCGTTTGCAGAGCAATTTCTCCATCTTCATCCAATATCATCGATTGCACGACAAACACAACGCTGGGATCATCGTAGGTTTCAAATGAATTGAGTTGCTGCATTACATCACGATGCAAAATCCACAAGCCGTCGCAATCCGTAAAAATCGAATCAGCAAGCGACTTTTCCGAAGCTGACCATGCCGGTTCTAATCCTGTAATTTTGGATTTGATTACCGGAAATTCCTTTTCAATGAGCTTTTTGAGTTTAGGCTTATCTGCAGATGGACCTTGCACCAACACCCAATTGGTAATCAACATTTTTGAACGCGAGATCAGCAAACGCATTTCCTGAAGTGCGTCAACGGAAGGCGTGTAAAGATTAGCGATTTTATCGTTTACTTCTCTACTCTGCTTAATAGTAGAAAGTGTGAGTGAAAATGCGAGTAGCGTCAAAATAATAAGCACACCAAATCCCAAAAGAATTTTGTAGCCTATGGTAAAGCGCATTTTCATCAGTAGTGAGGAACTCCGGGTTTATTTTTGTTTACGTAAATCGTCCAGCATTTGCTGATAAGCTTTCGACTTATCAAATTCATTCAAGCTGTAGTAAATGCCGGACAATACGATAAGTGTTTCTTCACGCTTTGGTTCCAATTCAAATGCTTTTTCAGCGAATGGCAAGGACTGTTTGAATAATTGAACCGAGAAATCCTGTACGTCGAAGACCATTCCTAAACTATCGTCATAATCAATGTCGTACATTAAGTCAACACCCTTATTCCAGTACAAAAGTCCCAAGTTATAGTTGGCTGTATAATTGTTCGCATCCCATGATAATACTTTCATGTAGGTATCACGAGTGAGATCGAAATAAGCAACATTCTTTTTCTTGTTGTTGGAATAAATCGTGTTGTATGTTGATGCCAACGCTAAGTAAAATTCAACATCTTTCTTTTTAATATCGA
>CALJIF010000110.1 GCA_937974275.1 uncultured Flavobacteriales bacterium | reverse complement strand
AATCTTTCTATTTTTCAAAACATCTTCGATCTTTTCAAACGAAGACAAAATACTGGCTTTACCCTGAACCACAGCAACCGTATGCTCATAATGTGCAGACGGCAAACCGTCAGATGTTGTAATCGTCCATCCATCCTTCTCCTGGCGAATACTGCGCTTACCCAAGTTAATCATGGGTTCAATCGCAATAACCAACCCCTCTGACAACTTCGGTCCGCTACCCTTCTTTCCGTAATTCGGAACTTCCGGCGATTCGTGCAAGTGACGTCCAATTCCATGTCCAACCAATTCACGAACTACGGAATAACCATGCTTCTCGGCATGATCCTGAATCGCGAAGCCCACATCTCCCAAACGATTTCCTTCCGCGACTTGCTCAATGCCCTTATACAAGGATTCGCGCGTAACACGCAGCAATTGTCGAACCTCTTCTTTAACGTTTCCTATAGGAAAGGTAAAAGCAGAATCTCCAAAAAAACCATTCATTACAACCCCACAATCAACCGAAACCACGTCACCGTCTTTCAGTTCGTACTTCCCCGGTATTCCGTGTACCACCTGAGAATTAACACTTATACAAAGTGTACCCGGAAACCCGTTGTACCCTTTGAATGCAGGTTTGCCTCCGTTATCACGGATGAATTCCTCAGCAATTGCGTCCAATTGAATAGTGGTCACCCCTTCTCCAATTTTCTCAGCTACTGCCGCTAAGGTTTTGCCAACAAGTAAAGAACTAAGTCGGATGAGCTCTATCTCTTCCTGCGTCTTATAATGAATCATATTAGTACTGGGCCTGGGCCTGCATACCAACCGATGAACGACCCTTAATCCGGCCGGACTTCATCAGACCATCGTAATGGCGCATTAATAAATAACTCTCAATCTGTTGCAGTGTATCCAACACCACACCCACAAGGATGAGGATACTGGTTCCACCGTAAAACTGTGCAAATTCGTTAGATACTCCGAAATTAATTACCACGGCAGGCAATGCAGCAACGAATGCAAGCATCAAGGCGCCCGGTAAAGTAATGCGAGACATCACTGCGTCAATGTATTCTGCGGTCTTATTGCCGGGCTTAACACCCGGAATGTAACCTTCATTACGTTTCAATTCGTCAGCCATTGTCTTTGGATTGACCGTAATCGCAGTGTAGAAATAAGTAAACAAGACGATTAACAATGCGGTCACCATGTTATACCAGAATCCATAAGGATTACCAAACTGGGTAACAAACCATCCGGCCTCACCTTCGGATCCTGTAGCGAATCCTGCCAACTGAATAGGAATCATAACGATAGCCTGAGCGAAAATGATCGGCATTACACCGGATGCATTCACCTTCAAAGGAATAAAACTACGCTGACCACCGTATTGACGATTTCCAACGATTCGTTTCGCGAAATGGATCGGGATACGACGTGTACCTTGAACTAACAAAATACATCCGATAACAATAATCAAAAGTACCGCAAGTTCAATCAAGAACATGATCAATCCACCACCTTCTGCTTCCAATCGTGAACCGAATTCAGAACTCACAGCAAAAGGCAAGCGAGCAATGATACCAATCATGATGATCAACGAAATACCGTTTCCGATACCCTTGTCTGTAATTTTTTCACCTAACCACATTACAAACATAGTTCCCGTAACCAACACCACTACCGACTGAATCCACCAAAACTGTGATGTTTCAGGAACAGCTCCGGGCTTGCTAACAACTTGCGTAGCCAGATAACCTACAGCCTGCATTGCTGTAATAGCAACGGTCAGATAACGTGTGTACTGGTTAATTTTCTTTCTTCCACTTTCACCTTCACGCTGCATACGCTGGAAAGCCGGCAATGCCATTGTTAAAAGTTGAAGAATAATGGAAGCCGAAATGTAAGGCATGATACCCAGCGCAAAAATTGAAGCGCGAGAGAATGCACCACCGGCAAAAATGTTGATCAATTGCAAAATCCCCTCATCATTTTGAGAGCTGTTCGCCAGCGCAGCCGGATCAACACCCGGCAATACCACATACGAACCCAGGCGATAGATTAACAAAAAGCCCAGAGTGTAGATGATACGCTGACGCAACTCCTCAATGGAGAATATGTTGCGAATTGTTGTGAAAAATTTCTTCATATTAGATGGTTGTAGCAGAACCGCCTTTTGCCTCAATTGCAGACTTTGCAGTTGCAGAGAAAGCGTGTGCTTTAACGTCCAGTTTTCCGTTTACTTCACCGCGTCCAAGGATCTTTACACGATCGTTCTTAGAAGCAAGACCGTTTTTCACCAAAGTCTCCACATCAATAGAAGTAGCTTTGATCTTTTCGGCCAGTTTCTGGATAGTATCCAAATTCAAACCTTTGTATTCAACACGGTTAATGTTCTTGAATCCAAACTTTGGCAAACGGCGCTGTAAAGGCATTTGACCGCCTTCAAAACCACGCTTGGATGAATATCCGGAGCGAGACTGTGCACCCTTGTGACCACGTGCTGCAGTTCCACCTTTTCCGGAACCTTGACCGCGACCAACGCGCTTACCATCATTCTTTGTAGAACCTTTCGCAGGTGAAAGTGTACTTAAGTTCATCTTGTACTGTCTTTAAACAATTAAATATTTTCCACCTTAACGAGATGGTTAACTTTCGCAACCATTCCCAAAATTTGTGGTGTAGCTTCTTTTTCAACAGAGCGGTGAGTCTTACCAAGACCTAACGCCTGAAGTGTTGCCTTCTGACGCGCCGGATAATCGATGCTGCTCTTAATTTTTGTAATACGAATCTTAGCCATGACTTGCAATATTATCCGTTAAACACTTTGTCCAATGTAATTCCACGCTGCTGAGCAACTGTTGCAGCATCGCGCATTTGCAACAACGCATCCATAGTTGCTTTAACTACGTTGTGAGGATTTGACGAGCCCTTACTTTTCGCAAGTACGTCCTTCACGCCAACGCTTTCTAAAACTGCGCGCATCGCACCACCGGCAATTACACCGGTACCGTTTGATGCAGGCTTAAGGAATACCAAAGATCCGCCAAACTTACCTTCCTGAACGTGAGGAACTGTTCCGTTAACTATGCTCACCTTTACTAGGTTCTTCTTTGCATCTTCAACAGCTTTGGAAATAGCATCAGTTACTTCTTTTGCTTTTCCTAAACCATATCCCACAACGCCCTTTTCATTGCCTACTACTACGATTGCAGTAAAGCTGAAAGTACGTCCGCCTTTAGTTACTTTAGTAACGCGGTTAACTGCAACCAAACGGTCTTTCAACTCGATATCGCTGGACTTAACTCGCTTAACGTTTACGTTTGCCATTGTTGTTGTTCTTCAACTCTTAAAGAGTTCTTTTATAATATTAGAATTTTAATCCGTTTTCGCGTGCTGAATCAGCCAACGCTTTTACACGTCCATGATACAAGTAACCGTTACGGTCGAACACCACAACACCGATACCTGCAGCAGTAGCCTTTTGTGCAATAGCAGCACCTACTTTTTGTGCTTGTTCGGTTTTGTTACCTTTTCCTCCGGCCAAAGCCTTATCGCGTGATGATGCAGCAACCAGAGTTTTACCGCTGTTGTCATCAACTATCTGAGCATAAATCTCCTTGTTACTGCGAAACACAGTAAGACGTGGAGCTTCAGGAGTTCCTGAAAGACGCTTACGAATACGCATTCTGATTCGTGTTCTGCGCTCAAGTTTTGTAATCGCCATTGTTTATCTGTTTTACGATTCGGATTTGGCCGAATCAATTTTATTGTCTTATTAAAATTACTTACCAGCTGATTTACCTGCCTTACGACGTAATATTTCGCCGGAGAACTTGATACCTTTTCCTTTGTAAGGCTCAGGTGTACGCAGAGAACGAATCTTTGCAGCAACCATTCCTAACAATTCGTTATCAGCACACTCCATAATAATTTTCGGATTCTGCCCCTTCTCTGCAGTTGTAGCAACTTTAATCTCTGAAGGCAATTCGAAAATTACGTTGTGAGAGTATCCAAGTGTCAATTCCAACTGCTGTCCTTTAGCGGCAGCACGGTAACCAACACCTACTAATTCCTGTTCGGTCTTAAAACCTTCGGATACACCTTTAACCATATTCGCCAACAACGCGCGGTACAAACCGTGCAATGCTTTGTGACGCTTTTGATCAGTAGGACGAGTTACAGTTGCAACACCATCTTCGATGGTTACGCCCAATTCAGGATTAATAGAACGCTTAAGTTCGCCCTTTGGCCCCTTAACCGTAATATTCCCCTTGTTATATGTTACTTCAACTCCTTTCGGAAGTGTAATCGGAAGCTTACCTATGCGTGACATGTTCTGTTCCTCCTTCTATTAATAAACGTAACACAATACTTCGCCACCAACGTTGTCCTTTTTGGCTTCTTTGTCAGTCATTACACCTTTAGAAGTTGAAACGATAGCGATTCCTAAACCATTCATAACACGTGGCATACGCTCCACTCCGCTGTACTTACGAAGACCCGGAGTTGAAATGCGAACAAGTCCACGAATTGCAGACTGCTTAGTTACAGGATGGTATTTCAATGCAATTTTGATCACACCCTGAGAATTAACGGTGTCATCAAATTTATAGTTAAGGATATAACCCTTTTCGAAAAGAATCTTGGTGATTTCTTTTTTCAAGTTTGAAGCAGGCACTTCAACTACTCGGTGGTTTGCTTTGATCGCGTTACGAACACGCGTCAAGTAATCTGCAATAGTATCTGTCATTGTTCTTGTTTTATATGTTATTCTGCGCGCAGAATAATTATACAAAACGCATCATCTATATGTTATGCTGCGCTTTCTATATTAATTACCAGCTTGATTTAGTTACACCGGGAATCTTCCCGTTTAATGCCATTTCACGAAGCATGTTACGGCATAAGCCGAATTGTCTGCTGTAACCGCGTGGACGACCTGTCAATTTGCAACGATTGCGCAAACGTACCGGCGATGAATTACGCGGCAAAAGCGCTAACTCTGCCCAACGACCTTCTTTCTTAAGTAATGCACGTTTCTCAGCGTATCTGTCAACCAGTTTCTTACGCTTGACCTCGCGTGCTTTCATTGATTCTTTTGCCATAACTTTCTTAAATGGGCTGCGAAGATAATACTTTTTTTTATTTCTTGAACGGTAAACCGAATTCTGTTAATAATGCCTTAGCTTCTTCATCGGTTGGTGCGGATGTTACGAACGTAATGTCCATACCCATGATCTTAGAAACCTTGTCAATATCAATCTCCGGGAAGATGATCTGTTCGGTGATACCTAAGGTGTAGTTTCCTTTCCCATCGAAGCCTTTCGCGTTGATTCCACGGAAATCGCGGATACGAGGCAAAGAAGCTGCGATCAAACGGTCCAGAAATTCATACATACGATCGCCGCGCAAAGTAACTTTAACGCCGATCGGAACACCCTTACGTAATTTGAAATTGGAAATGTCCTTACGAGACAATGTAGAAACCGGCTTCTGACCTGTAATGGTCGCCATTTCCTTCAATGCTCCTTCAATCAACTTCTTATCAGCAACTGCGTCACCGATACCTTGATTGATACAGATTTTCTCTAAACGAGGAACCTGCATAGAACTCTTATAGTTAAACTTAGCTTGAAGAGCCGGAACAACCTGTTCACGGTACATTTTCTTCATGCGCGGGGTATACGTAGTAGTAGCCATGATTACTTAATCGCCTCCTTCGATTTTTTGGAGTAACGCTCCAATTTTCCGGTCTTTTCGTTCAAACGACGACCAACACGTGTTGGCTTGCCGCTACCATCAACCAACATCAAGTTGGAAACATGGATTTTAGCAGGAACATCAACAATCCCGCCTTGAGGAAACTTCGCAGTTGGTTTAGTGTGCTTTTTGATGGTGATACCTTCTAAAGTTGCACGACTGGAAGCAGGATCAACAGATAATACTTTGTACTTAGCATCTCCGGACTTATGCTCGCCGGAAATAACCACAACCGTATCTCCTTTTTTAATTTTCAGCTTAGACATTTCAGTCAGTTATTTTAAAGCACCTCAGGTGCAAGTGAAATAATTTTTGTGTAGTTAGTGTCACGAAGTTCGCGAGCAACAGGTCCGAAAATACGAGTTCCGCGAAGTTCATCCTGTGCGTTCAACAACACACATGCGTTGTCGTCAAAACGGATATAAGAACCGTCAGGACGACGAATTTCTTTGCGCGTACGAACAACAACAGCCTTTGATACTGCGCCCTTCTTTACGTTTCCGGCAGGCATTGCATGCTTAACCGAAACAACGATTTTGTCTCCGATAGAAGCATAACGCTTCTTGGTTCCACCGAGTACACGAATACAAAGCACTTCTTTTGCTCCGCTATTATCCGCTACTGCAAGTCTTGATTCCTGTTGGATCATTGCTCTATAGTCTTATCTGATTCCTAATTAATTACTTCGCGCGTTCTACAATTTCTACCAAACGCCAGCACTTATTTTTGCTTAAAGGGCGAGTTTCAGAAATGCGAACGGTATCGCCAATGTTAGACTCATTCTTTTCATCATGAGCCATGA
>CALJIF010000109.1 GCA_937974275.1 uncultured Flavobacteriales bacterium | reverse complement strand
ACGCCTGTTTTGGATCCTGAACTTCAATTGTACTCCGGACGCTATTTCCCGAGAGATAACAAAATCAACTTCGGCGCTTTTTTAGACTCGTGTCCGGACCGTTGGGGACGTGTCCTCATGAGTAGGCGTGAAAGTGCTTTAGCACGTCAAGAAAAACGAGCACCAAAAAATCTTCTGGAATCGGATTATTTATTGGGCGTTTTTGATCTGCATCGCATGGGTGGTTTACGCTTTAAGTTAAATGATGACGGCAATTTTTTAAATGACAATCCGAATATGACGGTTCCACCGTGGACATCATTACGCCAACTGGAACATGCCAGCACCCAATTCGAACAAGACAAAAGCGACGATAGAGAGTATTTAAAGTGGATTAATTTACTCATCGCTCCCGGTTCCTCACTCGGCGGCGCACGCCCCAAAGCAAGTGTTATCGACCCTAAAGGTCACTTGTGGATTGCAAAATTTCCCAGTATAAATGATGAAAAAGATGTAGGGGCTTGGGAAATGGTGGTGAACATTTTAGCAAAAAATGCCGGCATACGCACCGCGATAAGTGAAGCCCAAAAATTCAACAGCAACCATCATACTTATCTCACCCAAAGATTTGACAGAAATAAAAAAAACGAACGAATACATTTCGCATCTGCTATGACCCTATTAGGGCACAGCGATGGTGCGGGTAGTGAAACCGGTGTAAGTTATTTGGAACTGGCAGAGTTTATTATCAAGCACGGTGCCGATGTGAATAGTGATCTGGAAGAATTGTGGCGAAGAATAGTATTTCATATTTGTGTTAAGAATACTGATGATCACTTACGAAATCACGGGTTTCTTTTGGCCAATTCCGGTTGGAGACTAGCCCCGGCATTTGATATCAATCCCAACGAATTCGGGACAGGTTTGGCGTTAAACATTTCCGAAAATGACAATGCTTTAAGTATAGATCTAGCATTGGAAGTTGCTGCATATTTTAGAGTACCTCCACGCAAAGCCAATCAAATTATAAAACGAATTCACAATTCTGTAAATACCTGGAAAGATGTTGCTAAAAAAATAGGCATCACAAGAGCAGCGCAAGATCGCATGAAATCTGCCTTTGAACCGAAAGGCAACTAATCGTGTGTTGTGGGCATCGACGTTTAACGGAACTTGATTTTTAATTCAAGTAAAACTTTTACCGATCATGTGGAAAGATAATTACTTGGATCAGTTTGCACTTCCACTATAGTACCAACAACGTCTTTTTAATCGCATCCCTCAGCCTCTTTTCTACCTCTACTTCTTTGGCGTATACAGGCCAATCACGCACCACTGTTGCAATTTGCTCGATGATGATATGCGCTTTCTTGATATTCATTTGTTTTGCCACAACTTGTAAATCGGCACGTGTAATGTCTGTGCGCTTGCCGTTAATACTTAGCGCGTGCTGACTTACCCACTCACTGCCCGGTCGGTAAGCATGACAAACATCGTAAGCCGGCGCTAAACTCCATTGCCCTTGTTCGTTCATCAGGAACGAAAAATTCTTCGTGTGATCATCACAGTTTCTTGACATAACATTGAACACCATTCTGCGAAAGAGCTGTTCGGCCTGAGGATACGGCAATGCAAGTAAACGCATGGTTTCAAACAACTGCTCATAACTATACAGGTTTACTTCATTGTAATCGTAGTGTTGAAGCGCACAAAAAGTTTGAACGTGCAACTTCTGATTGAGCTCGGTACGATCAAATCTTCTGGTCATGAAATGTGCTCTGCCGTGTTCTTCAAACAGTCGACACTCGGTCATTTCAATTCCGGCATCTTTCGCCATTAAATGGTAGGCCATTTCTACTCGTCCGTAACCGTGTGCAGCACCAAGTTGTGTATCATGCACACCATCAAATTTGATAAGCCATTGCGAAAATCCTTTCGGTGCTTCTGCTTGTCCACTGCGAACAGCATGGGTTTTGGGATGATAAGCAATAATCGCTTTCGCTCGTGCACCACCTGCTGAAGTTCCAATTTTTAAAATATCCAGGAGTGCCTTTTCATCTTTAGCGGCAAGCTTGGCTTTGAAATTTTTTCTTCCCGATAAAATAGTCTCGGCAATAGCAATAAGATTTGCAATTTCAATGGTACTTGCTGTATGACTTACTTTCGGCAGAGCCGGTTCAAACTCTAATGCACCCATGCCTCTCTTCCCGATAAAGCACAATAGTTCAACGGGATTTAAACTGTCGGAAGCACGACCGTTACGCGCCAACCAAGCATTAACGATTGCGTTTCCGTAGTTATCCGGCAGCACGTCAGCCAATAATCCGGGAAGACCTCTAAAAGTGCTATTTCCTCGTAACTCGGGGAAACCAAATATTCTTCTTGACGCGTTAGCAATAGGCATTTTGAGTGGCGATAAATCCCAATTGTGCGACAAAAACCTCGGATCGTACTCAAACGAACCCACGCCTGTAGCAGCATTCCAGGCAATTGCACCGACGCGCTTATTCCAAATATGTACGAAAGCTGTTGTTATCATTACCAATCACTGGTCTTTCTTTTCGATGTCTTCTTGGCTTTACTCGCCCTTTTCCGTTGCGATTGTTCCAGCTCAGCCAATTGTATCGGACTAATTTGTGGTGTCACTTCAAACCGATCCAGCACGTGTAATAGGTTAAGTACACGCAACAGGCGAACCAAAGTCATAATTGTAGTGGGCGAACCATGCTCAAACTCAACCAACGTAGAACGATTAATACCCGCCTCCCGCGCCAGTTGATGTTGAGTTTTGTTCTGCTCCAGCCGGTGATGCCGGATAAATTCCCCAAGACTTTGCACTATGGCAGCATCGCTTATGGCAACCCAATTTGTGTCGGTTTTAACCATCTTTATTTCCTATATATAACTTTAATGTCGGTTATTTACGACTAAATTACGAAATATTCTCACTTCAACCAACATTGCTAATAAAGATGGCGCAATCGTTAAATTCATCCGGTGAAACCATACTGCATTTTAATGGCAAGTTCTTTACCGACTATTGTCTTGTTAATAATGCGCTATACGAGAATCAATATGTAAAAAAGTAGGGATCGTATGAACCTCCAAATCGGGGAATTCAGACGTTAAATTTAGACGTAAGCACGTGAAAAGAAAAAATCAGAGTTCGTGCGTCCGCTCTAGCTATCACACTCACTCTGATTTCGTACCCGAGACGGGACTTGAACCCGTACGGCATTACTGCCAAGGGATTTTAAGTCCCTCGTGTCTACCAATTCCACCACCCAGGCATGTTCATCTGATGATGAACGAACCCCAAAATCGGGGTAAAAAAAAACCTCTCATCGAGAGGAAAAAAGAGCGGAAGACGAGTCTCGAACTCGCGACCTTAACCTTGGCAAGGTTACGCTCTACCAACTGAGCTACTTCCGCTAATTATTACAAAGAACGAGCGAATTTTTAGGTTACGCTCTACCCCCAAACAAGTTTGGGACTACTTCCGCTAATTATTACAAAGAACGTTTCCATTCGACAATAACGTCTTGTTGAAAACGGGTTACAAAAGTAACAACCCAAATGAATTATGCAAAATAAATATGGGTTTTTATTGACCTGTACGTCAATTACTTGCCTCCAACCAGCTTCTTGATCTCATTCAGCTTCATCAAAGCCTCTACAGGCGTCAGATGATTGATGTCCGTTTTTACCAACTCTTCTTTGATCTGCTCCAAAACAGGATCGTCCAATTGGAAAAAACTTAATTGTAGGTTTTCGTCCTTGCCCGCTCCGGTTTGATGCATCAGCTGATCACCGCTATGCGACTGCTCCAACTGCTGCATCACGGCCTTTGCACGTTCAACCACAACACGCGGCATACCCGCCAACTTCGCAACGTGAATACCAAAACTGTGCTCACTTCCACCCTGCTCTAACTTGCGGAGAAAAATAATTTTACCACCCGACTCTTTCACACTCACATTAAAATTGCGAATGCGCGGAAAAGAAGAAGTCATTTCGTTCAATTCGTGGTAATGCGTCGCAAACAAGGTTTTCGCTTTGTGCTGCTGCTGCTCATGAATAAATTCGGCAATAGCCCACGCAATTGAAATACCGTCGTACGTGCTTGTCCCGCGACCAATTTCATCCAGCAACACCAAACTTCGGGCCGACAAATTATTCAGAATGCTGGCCGTCTCGTTCATCTCCACCATAAACGTTGATTCACCGGACGAAATATTATCCGATGCACCAACACGCGTAAAAATTTTATCTACAATGCCGATACGCGCATGTGCAGCCGGAACAAAACTTCCGATTTGCGCCAACAAAACTATCAATGCCGTTTGTCGCAACAATGCCGATTTACCTGCCATGTTAGGACCGGTAATCATCATAATTTGCTGCGACTCCGGATCCAGATAAATATCATTAGCAATGTAAGGCGTGCCCGGCGGAAGTTGTTGCTCAATTACCGGATGTCGTCCACTTTTAATATCAATAATCAACGACTCATCCACTACAGGTCGCGTGTAATGATGCATGCGCGCCAAATTTGCAAAGGCACTCAGGCAATCCAGCTGTGCAAGCAAGGCAGCATTGTGTTGTATGCGTTGTACAAATGCAGCAAGACTTGTTACCAACTCTTGATACAATCGTTGTTCGATGGCAAGAATTTTTTCCTCCGCACCTAATATTTTTTCCTCGTATTCTTTCAGTTCGGGAGTGATGTAACGCTCTGCATTGACCAACGTTTGTTTACGAATCCATTCTACGGGAACTTTATCCTTGTGTGCATTCGTCACCTCCAGATAATATCCGAACACGTTATTAAACGCAACTTTCAGGGAAGGAATTCCGGTGCGTTCAATTTCACGTTGCTGCATTTGCAACAAATAATCTTTACCCGAAAATGCCAAAGCACGCAATTCATCCAACTCTGCATTCACCCCGTTCGCCATCACATGACCTTTGTTCACTAATGCCGGAGGATCTTCATGCAACTGCTCCCGAATCTTTTGTTCGATCTGAGAACAGTCGACAAAATGAGTTGCCAATTGCTCCAAACGTGCAATACCCGAATTACGACATAACTCCTGCACCTGCGTCACCAATGCTAACCCACGCGACAACTGCAGTAACTCCCGCGGATTAATGCGCCCTGCAGCTCCTTTCGCAATCAAGCGTTCGAGATCACCGCATGCGCTCAACAAATCAATAATTTGTTCCGTGATCTGATGATCGTGCAACAAAGCCTGCACCACTTCGTGACGCTCCGCAATTTTATCGGTTTGTTTCAACGGCAATGCCAGCCAGCGTTTCAGCAAGCGCGCACCCATTGGTGTTACCGTTTTGTCAATGGTCGTAATAAGCGTTTTTGCGTTTTCATTCGGAGAATAAAACAACTCGAGATTGCGCGTAGTGAAACGATCCAACCACACAAATTCACTCTCTTCAATACGCGTAATGCACGTAATATGCTGCACACGTTCATGCTGCGTTTCACCTAAGTAATGTAACGCAACACCTGCGGCAATAATGCCGGAAGTTTGTTCTTCAATTCCGAAACCTTTAAGTGAAGCTGTTCCGAAATGACGCGTAAGTTTTTCGTAAGCGAAGTCTGTAGTAAAAACCCAATCTTCCAATCCGAAAAAATTGAAACGATCGCCGAACTGTTCGTTAATCCACGATTTCTGTTTTTTACAAAACAACACTTCACTCGGACGAAAACTCTGCATCAACTTTTCGATATATGCGAGTTGTCCCTGAGCGATAAAAAACTCTCCGGTGGAAACATCCAGAAAAGAAATACCAATTGTATTCGCATCCGGCGTAATTGCAGCCAAATAGTTATTGCTGCGATGATCCAACACTTTTTCGCTAAATGCTACGCCGGGAGTTACCAATTCAGTAACGCCACGCTTCACGATGGTTTTGGTCAATTTCGGATCTTCCAATTGATCGCAAACCGCAACACGATAACCGGCGCGCACCAGACGAGGCAAATAATTTTCCAAGGAATGATGCGGAAATCCTGCCAACTCGATGTGCGACGCAGATCCGTTCGCACGCTTCGTTAGTACAATACCCAATACGCCCGCAGCTTTAACGGCATCTTCACCAAATGTTTCGTAGAAATCGCCCACACGAAACAATAACAAGGCATCAGGATATTTCGCCTTGATCTCGTTGTACTGTTTCATCAACGGTGTTTCTGCCACTTTCTTCGCCGAACTCATTGGCTAAAATTACCAAGTTTGACGCGGGTTTCAGTGGAAAGTTTTACACATAACCGCGCCTCTGTTAATTACTTTCGGGCTACACGTAAACCGAGTACATTTGCACATGAAAGTTACCATTGTGGGATGCGGAAATATGGGATTGGTATACGCCCGGGCATTTCTGCGTTATCAAATCGTGAATGCGGATTCACTGATTCTTGCAGAGAAAAACGAACAGCGTCGTGATGAACTGATGCGACTTAATCTGGGTAAAGTTACCGTTGCAGATACTCCGGAAATTGGTGATACCGATTTGCTCATTTTAGCCGTAAAACCTCAGGATTTCAATGACCTTGCGCCTAAAATTGCGCCATATCTCACGAGTCGTACAACGGTAGTTTCCATTATGGCGGGCATTACGTTGCAGCAATTGGCATCATCGTTGGGAACGACACAGGTGGTGCGCGCTATGCCGAATTCACCGGTGGAACTTGGACTCGGCATGACGGGCTTCTCTGCCGGCACTGATGTTCCTGTTACACAAATACGACAGGTTGAACAACTCTTAGCCACGACAGGAAGAACTGTTTTTTTTGAAGATGAAAAAATGCTGGATGCGGTAACTGCAGTGAGTGGCAGCGGTCCTGCTTACTTTTTCTATATCGTACGCGCCATGATTGAAGCGGGAAAAGAAATGGGCATGTCGGAAGCAGTGGCTGCAACATTGGTAAAACAAACCATGTTGGGTTCCTTTCACCTCATCAACAACGCCGGCAAATCGCTGGACGATTTAATTGCAACGGTTGCATCTCGCGGTGGTACAACAGAAGCGGCATTGCGTGAGTTTGAAAAGTATCACGTACATGAAGGATTAAAAGAAGGCATGAAAAAAGCCGAACAACGTGCCGGAGAATTAGCTAACTTAAAGTCATGATTCGAAGTGCTGTTCATACTATAATGTTGCTCGCTGTACTGTGCTCACTGGCATCGTTCAACACCACATTACCTGCAGATTACACCGCTGACCTGCGGATTGAATATCAGGCAACGGGCACAATTGAAGGCTATTCCAAAATCACAAAACTTAAAGTGTACATCGATGGACTTTTTGTCGGAGAAAGTGAACCCAAGGATCAGCGTGAAAAAAATTCGGTGAGTGTTAAGGTTCCTCAAGGTGTGCATCGCATTCAATGCTACGCGTATGCATTATTGGATGGTAAATGGGAATTACGCGATATGAAGAACGAATATTCTTTCGATTGGATTTACGATGCTTACAGAACATTCCCTGCCAAATCGAAACTTGTTTTAGACTTTAGCGTAACGGACAAAAAAACGTCGCAGGTAAGTTTCGGTAAAATGAAATAAGCCCGATGCGATTCACTCACACCGGGCCACCTGTTCAACCAAACACACTTAGAAATTGATATTGATTCCGGCGCTGAACGGATATACTTCCGGTCCGCGTCCCGACTTGAATAATTCGGTTAGCGCATAGTTCGCGAATAATGTAAAATCTCCATATCCCACACGAGCTGTTAACGAATAACGGAACGGATTTACATTAAAATCATCTTTCAATTTGCGCTTCACGTTGTCACCGTTGGCAGAAAATTCCTGCTTCAAACGATTGCGAAACATATTGTATCCGAACGTTACACCACCGGCTACGTGGAAACTTTTGTCTTCATCTTTAGAAGTGTTAAACTCCAGCAACAACGGTGCATTCACCCAAATGGTTCTGAATTTGTTCTTACTGAAATTCACGTTTTCATTTACTGCACTAACAGTTGGAGCATCAGTCAGTAAGGTCACATTATTTCTCAGGCTGTAGGTATTCCATTCTAAACCTAAACCTGTTACTAATTGCACATAGTTCTTTACCAGTTTCACATTGTATTGCCCCATGTTCCAAGCGATGGAGCGTGATCGTGCATAATCCAATTCCAAAAACGGATAGTTTTCCGGTGTAGAAATATCGTAGCCGCTTGACATGAATCCGTTTACACCAACATCTAATCCTGTCCAGTATTTATGTGTACCGTTATTCGACTTCCATGTTTTGGTGCTGTCATCACAAGCCCAACCTGAGGCAGTAAATCCGATGGCTGCAAATGCAGTGAGTAAGAGAGTTTTCATAGAATATTTTTTTATTGTTGTTATCGTTGCTTTGTTTGGAATAAGACGGGGCGGGAGAATAAAATGTTACAGCTATTCCGAACATCGCAAAACGTACCTTTGGATATGCAAAAAATTTCGAACGAAGAATTGGGCCGCCTAAGTGCGGAAGAAGCAAGGGCAGCGGGCAAAGCACCCATGGTAATCGTGCTGGACAATATCAGAAGCATGAATAATGTGGGTTCAATTTTCAGAACTTCCGATGCTTATCGTGTAGAAAAAATTTGTTTATGTGGATTTACGCCTGTTCCGCCGCATCGCGAAATTCAAAAAACGGCTTTAGGTGCAACCGAATCAGTTCCCTGGGAACATTTCGATTCCACATTATTATGCGTGGATTCATTGAAGCAAGCAGGCTACACGGTGTACTGCATTGAGCAAGTAATGAATAGCACCATGCTGCAAAACTTTGAACCGCATGTAAACAACAAGATCGCCGTTGTACTCGGTAACGAAGTAGAAGGCGTTGCGCAGGAAGTGGTGAATGCTTGTGACGGTGCGCTGGAACTGCCTCAGTACGGCATGAAACATTCGCTGAACGTCGCGGTTACTGCAGGAATCGTAATCTGGGAGTTATTCTTTAAGCTGAATAAAAAGCAATAAAAAACCCGAAGCTAAGCTTCGGGTTTTTTGTACCTATCAGGATTCCTTATTTAACTAAGTTATCGAATTCAGAATCGCCGCGATATTTCAAGAACTCCACATCTGACTTCGCTTTTTCCTTCATTGAAGGATCTTTTGAAATTGCAGTTTGCAAGTTGTTGATCATCATTTCTTTGTTACCCTTACGAGCACCAACGATAGCCTTCAAGTAGTAAGACAATGCGTCTTCTTTTTCAGGGCTTGCGTCGATAGTTGCTAAAGCACCTTCCAAATCGTTAGCCAATACTTTTGCCAACGCAGCGTTAAATGTTTTGTTAGCACCGAAAGCACCAACTGCATCTTCGTATTTACCATCCTGAACAGCGATAATTCCTAAGTTATAGCTTACTTCAGGACCTGCAGACTTAGACTTCTCTAAAGTTTCTTTTGCAGTCTTACGATCACCTTCCCAACGCATGCAGATCGCCTGGTTGTTCATGATGATTGGGTTGTTAGCAGAATTCTTAGCAGCGCGATCAAATGCACCTTTTGCATCCTGAAGTTTGTTCTGCATTAATAAGATACAACCTACGTTGTTAGCAGTTCTCCAATCTGAAGGATACAAACGCTCAGCAGACTTGTAGAATGTCAACTTCTCGTTCATGTCGTTAGTTAATGTAGCAGCGTACAAAATTTCTTCAACGCTCAAGCTGTCTGCAGTTGAACGAGCCAACTTCAGGATCTGCTCATCAGTACGGTTGAATTTAGTAGCGTTGATAGTGATCGTAGAACGACGCAACTGAGGAAGAATACCGGTCTTCAACTCTTCGTAAGTCTCAGACATATTCTTGATTTCCTGCATTTTGCTTGCATCAGGAGCAGCACCAACCACGTTCAGGATGATTTGCTTGTCTTTGATGTTAGAAGCGCTAACTGCAGATTTGAAACCGTTCCAGTCAACTTCAACACGCTCTTTCTTGTAGAACTCATCTTTATCACCACCCGGGATTGGGTTCTTCTTGTCTTTTGCTAACGTTTTCAAATCGCCTGAAGTTTTCTTGAAACGATCTTCAGCCAACTTGCCGTTTGCAGCATCTTCACCATCAGGAGAAGCGTAAGAAGAAATAGTGATGTTATCGAAACGCATGTTAGGATTTTTCGCGTTAGCAGCGATAAAATCTTTCACCGGCTTGATGCTTGGATTCTTCTTCTCGTCCATGCTACCTGCAGGAGTGTAGGTAGAAGTACTGATCACGAAGAAATTAGTTCCATCGATAACCTGTGGAGTTGTTTTCTCAAACTTATCTTTTCCGATAATCGGCTTATCGTCGTTTTTCAACAAGTATGGAGTGATGATGGTGCCATGACCTACAACACGTGCAGGCATTTCTTTCGACTTGTTCTTCACGTTACCGGTTGCAGTAACTTTCAAGTCAGCATCCTTCATTTCAGGAGTGTAAAATACCTTATCAGTATAAGTGTATGAACCACCTGTTTTGTAATTGATTTTTGTACCTGTTCCAACTGCTTTCTCTCCCAGCAAAGTAACTGTCTTGAACTTCTTGCCACCGCATTCCGGTGTTACGTTCAGGATAACTTTTTTACCGAAGTATTTTGCAGGATAGTTCACTGAAATAGTAACTGCTACACTGTCACCGTGCATTTCCAACGGATTTGGTGTTACAGAATACTTAACCAGTGCTTCTTTCTTGGACATTTTGTTCAGTCCTGTGCAGGATGAAAGCCCTAAAGCCGCGATTGCCGCCAGCCCGAGGATGTTCAATTGGTGTTTTTTCATGGTCATAGAGTAAGGATTAACCTTTTTTTGGTACGCCGCAAATTTAAAAAAAATCCTGAATGATTGACAGGTTATTACTGATTTTAAAGCCTTAACGCTCAATCATATTCAATCCGGGAGGAAATTTGCGGTCCATTAAGCGAGCTACATATTGCGCTAAGGCTTCAGGGCCAAGGTCGTGATTGAGCCACAGCACAGGGAAACGGCGCTCCGATGCAAAATAATCGCGATAGCCGGAAGCCACATCACGCAAGTACTCAGCCGGAATTTTCTGCTCAAAATCCCTGCCCCGCCCCGCAATTTGTTTTAATAACCGCTCCGAAGGTAAATGCAAGTAAATCACCAAATCGGGAACGGGCAATTGTGTGGTTAAATGATGATAAATACGTTCGAACAATTTCAACTCTTCACCTTTCAGATTAACACGGGCAAAAACCAGAGATTTCTCCCATAAATAATCGGCAATAATCCATTTATCATCTGTAACAGCGTCGCGTACATGACGAAATCGTTCTTCCAGAAACGCCAATTCGACAGACAATGCATAACGTTCAGGGCTGGCATAAAATGAATGCAAGAAAGGGTTATCCTGAAAATGCTCGGGCATATATTCGTGCTGCATACGAGCCGCCAACAATTTCGCCAATGTCGATTTACCGGCGCCGATATTGCCTTCTATCGCGATATAGCGGTACTTACTCATTGCCGGAATTTATTCGTTTCACCGAGCCAATATCGGTACAAAGCTCCAATAATTGGCGCACGGTTTTCCCGTTTAACGGATGCGTAAAGTAAGGCGCGAGTTCGCATAGTGGTTCAAGCACAAATCGTCGTTCTGTAATGTGCGGATGCGGCACCTGCAGCAAATCGGAATGGAGTATACTCTGTCCGAAAAACAAAATATCCAGATCAATGCTGCGAGGACCCCATTTTTCTTCCCGTTTCCGACCCATCCGCTCCTCGATTTGCAACAACGACAACATGAGTTCTTCAGGATGAAATGTAGAAGAAATTTGTATCACCTGATTGATAAAATCGGGTTGATCCGTTTTGCCCCAAGCCGCTGTTCGATAAAATGAACTGGCAGCTATCAAGTTTGCTTCCGGCAACTCGCTTATATTCCGTCGGGCGTCAGATAAATGCTGCAATGAATCTCCTTCATTCGAGCCAAGTCCGATAAATACATGTACCTCCGGGAGCGCCATGAAACAAAAGTAACAACACATTCAAATGATATTCACAACGACACCAAACTTTCTCCGCTCGTTAGAATTGTGCAACTTTGATGCTCATTTGAAATTCAGATACCATGAAAACATTCTTCGGTAGCTTTTTCGGTGCTATAACCGGAATTATCATCGCCACCATTATTGCACTAATTGTTGTCTTTGCCGCCATTGGCTCGGCTTTCGACAGTGATCCCGTTATTAAAATTAAGGATAACTCTATCCTGCATTTGAACTTAAACGGACTTATTGCAGAACGCGCCAATAAAGAACAACTGCCCAACTTCGCATCATTGGGTGACGAACGTCCTGTCGGTTTAGATCAGATTTTGTCGGCTATTCGTAAATCTGCTAAAGACGAGCGTATTAAAGGCATTTATTTGGAAGGATCCATGTGTGGCGCAGGAATGGCAACAGTTGAAGAGATTCGTGAAGCGTTGAAAACATTTAAAGCGTCGAAGAAGTTCATCGTAAGTTATGGCGAGATCTACACACAGAAGGGTTACTACCTCAGCTCCGTTGCCGATGAAATTATTATTCACCCGGAAGGCGGCATGGAGTTCAAAGGCTTAAGTGCTCAGGTAATGTTCTTCAAAAAGATGTTGGAGAAATTGGAAATCAATGTTCAAATATTTCGTCACGGAAAATTTAAAAGTGCGGTTGAACCATTCGATTTGGAGAAGATGAGCCCCGCAAACCGTGAGCAAACGATGACTTATATTGGTTCTTTGTGGTATACCATGCTTAAAGGCATTGAGCAGGAACGAAAAATTCCTTTAGCAACACTTGATGAAATTGCCACACAATTAAAAGTGCGCAAATCGCAGGATGCAGTGACCTTGAAATTAATGGATAAAACTGCTTACTACGATGAAGTCTTGGAGCTTTTAAAGAAAAAATCAGGCGCAGAAAAGAAAGTGCAGTTGGTTACTTTAAATCGTTATGCGAAATCACCGCTGGTTAAAGAAGAAGAAGAGGAGAACAAATCGAAAAACAAAATCGCCATTATTTATGCGGTAGGCAGTATAGAAAGCGGTGAAGGTGATGATGAAACTATCGGATCTGACCGTATTGCAAAAGCGATCCGTCAGGCACGTGAAGATTCTACGATTAAAGCAGTAGTGTTGCGTGTGAATTCACCCGGTGGAAGTGCATTGGCATCTGATGTCATGTGGCGAGAAGTGGTGTTGTGCAAGAAAGTGAAGCCTGTTGTGGTTTCTATGGGTGATGTAGCTGCTTCAGGCGGATATTATATTTCATGCGCTGCAGATGTGATCGTGGCACAACCGAATACCATTACAGGCTCAATTGGTGTATTCGGATTGATTCCGAACATCGAAAATATGTTGAAGAATCAGGTTGGTGTTACTGTTGATACCGTAAACACGAATCCTCATGCCGACATGGGCACCTTGTTACGTCCGGTAAATGCGATGGAAGGTGAAGTGATTCAACAAGGTGTAGAAGATGTGTACACCACATTCATTACGCGTGTTGCCGAAGGTCGTAAAATGAAAACTGCGGATGTGGACAGCATTGGGCAAGGTCGCGTTTGGAGCGGATCTGATGCACAAAAGATCGGCTTGGTGGATTCAATAGGCGGACTTAGCGATGCTATTCGTATTGCGGCTCGTTTAGCGAAAGTGGGTGATGATTATCGCTTGAAGAAATTACCGGTGATGAAAAGTCCGTTCGAGAATTTCCTGAAAGACGGTGGCGCTGAAGTACAGCAAGCTTATGTGAACCGCGAATTGGGCACATTACGTAATGAATACCAACAATTCATGCGTGCAAAACTGTTACTTACTACAAAAGGTATTCATGCGCGTATGCCGTATGATGTAGTAATATTCTAACTTAGAGTTCACAATTCACTCAACATGAAAAAACTTTTAGCAGTACAATTTTTTGTCGCACTTGCATTTTCTGCATTTGCACAAACGTATACACAAACAACTTTAATCAGCAGTCTGAGCAATCCTGTGGCATTTGATGTCGCTCCGGACGGTCGCTACTTCATCACACAAAAAGGTGGAGTTTCGAATATGGCTGTTGATGCACAGATCAAAGTTTTTAATCCGAACGGAACTTACATCGGTGTATTCTATGATCTCTCCGATTCCTGCAACAGCGACTTCGAGCGCGGTTTGCTGGGCATTACCGTTCATCCCGATTTTGCCACGAATCAATACGTGTACGCATACTATAACCATCGTTTTAATAATGATGAACGCATACGTATTGTTCGCTTCACGGAAGTGAATAACGTTGGGACCAATCCAACCATCATTTTTGACTTGGACGTTGCAGATAACATCGCCGGTAATCACGTTGGAGGTAATGTTCATTTCCGTCCCGGAGATCCCGGAAAAATTTATTTGACCATCGGCGATCTCGCATATCAGCAAGGAAATCCCACTTTAAATTATGCGAACAAGTTTACCAGCCCTTATGGTAAGATCTTGCGCATTAACGAAGACGGCACCTGCCCTACAGATAATCCGTTTTACGAAGATGGCTTGCCACTTAATGACACTTGCGATTGGATTTGGTCGTATGGTCATCGTAATTCATTCGACTTCTGTTTCAGTCCTGTAACCGACAGTATGTATTGCACCGAAAACGGATGGAATGCGTGGGACGAAGTAAACATGATTCATAAAGGTGCATTTTACGGTTGGGCCAATTGCGAAGGATTTTACGCGAACAGTTCCACTTCAACATTGTGCAACTTACCCAATGATATATTACCGATTGAAGATTGGGGAACACCATTGCCTGCAGTAACAGGAGTTTTGTTTTACAGCAGTCAGGTGATGCCTGAATTCGACAATCATTTATTGGTTGCCGATAACGATTACGGTCGTGTATATGATATTACATTGGGAAATGCGCCTGCATATGATCAATTTGTTTCTCGAACACAATGGATGGACATGACCACTACGGGCGGATTAACCACCATCAAGCAAGGTGCAGACGGTTGTGTTTACGCGTTAAAAGGTGGTTATACGAGCAACGGACAATTGTATCGTGTTTGTCCTCAAGGTTTGAATGTTGAAGAACAACCTTCAGGAATTGCGATGCTCAGCGCGTATCCGAATCCTGCTAACACAACAACAACTGTTCAATGGTCATTAACACAAGAAACTGTTGTTACTATGCAAATTCTGGATATCACCGGACGTGTTGTTGGAACCGTATTCGCAAAAACTGAAGAAGCCGGATCATACACAACAGCAATCGATGTGCAGCAATGGAATTTATCTCCGGGTCAATACTTCATTCAGTTGCACACAACAACAGGAGTTCAAACCACAAAACTGTTGGTGCATTAATAGATTGCTTCAAAGCTTTTCAAAATCCCGCTTTTGGCGGGATTTTTTTATGAATTACGCCCACGTGCTAAACAACAATAGTTCAGGGCTGTTGTTATAATCATTATTACCTTTGTTTTATGGCAGGTGCAGTTACTCCTTACGAGACGAGCGAAAGTAAAAAGAAGCAGGTGGCGGACATGTTCGATAACATCGCGCATCGTTACGATTTCTTAAATCAAATTTTATCACTCGGTATTCATCACGGATGGCGAAAAAAAGCATGCAAAACGTTGACGAAAGTGCAACCGAAGATGATGCTGGATGTTGCCACCGGAACAGGAGATTTTGCAGTAGAAGCCAATCGTATCTTGAATCCGGACCAGATTATCGGCGTTGATATTTCGGAAGGCATGATGAAATTTGGTCGTGAGAAATTGAAAAAAATAAATCTCGACCGCAAGATCACCTTGCAAAGCGGCGATTCCGAAAATCTTCCTTTCGAGAATAACACTTTTGATGCGATCACTGTAGGTTTCGGTGTGCGTAATTTCGAAAATCTGGATAAAGGATTGGAGAATATGTGTCGTGTTCTCAAACCCGGCGGCATGGTTGCGGTATTGGAATTTTCACGTCCGCGTAAGTTTCCCGTCAAACAACTCTACAACTTTTACTTCTTGCGCGTATTACCTTTAATCGGTAAACTGTTTTCCAAAGATTCCCGCGCGTATACCTATTTGCCCGAATCGGTAAATGCATTTCCGGACGGAGAAGCCTTTATGGAGCGCATGAAAAAAGCAGGTTTTTCTAATGTCACCTGGCAACCTTTAACTTTCGGTATCGCCTCTATATACACAGGCACCAAGAACGCTTGATGTTGCAATAATTTTATCTTTGACCCGTTAATGTTTGAAACATGAAACGTTTCCGCTTTTTAATTCTCGCACTCTTGATTTCCGGATATTCTTTCGGACAACGAACGGCACAAAATCGTCCCGAGTATTACCACGATCCTTTACACTTCGGTTTTTTCCTCGGAATTAATCAGGCTAATTTCCTGATTACGCCGGTTCAAAATCTTCGTGCTGTTGCAGGCGATTCATTGAAAACCATTTTATCTTCTCCGGAAGTCGGTTTCAACCTGGGCATTGTTTCCGAATTGCGATTACACGACTACCTCACATTGCGCTTTACACCCGATTTAGCATTCGGTGAACGAAATATTGAATATCACTTTGCGGGACAAGATACGTTTGACATGGTGAAGCGTGTGGAATCAACTTTCCTGAACTTTCCGTTATCCTTTAAAGTACGTTCCAAACGATTGAACAATATTGCTGCTTACATGATTGGCGGCATGAAATACACGCTGGATCTGGCTTCACAAAAAGATGCACGCAATACAGTTCCCGGTCAGGAAGTGGTGAAATTATACAAACACGATTTCGGTTACGAAGCCGGTGCTGGATTGGATTTCTTCCTGCCCTATTTTAAATTCGGAATTGAACTAAAAATGTCGCTAGGACTGCGCAACCTGCTTGTTCCCGACAATACCATCTACGCGATGTCACTGGATCGTTTGCGATCAAAAGTGTTTCTTATTTCATTCACCTTCGAAGGATAAATCATGGTCCAACAACTTGATCTGGTGTTAACGCCACAAGAGGCGTTCAACCGGACCAACATGCACGAAGCCGTTGCCGAACATTTGGGCATTGATACCGATGAACTGAACGGGTGGAAACTTCTCAAACGTAGTATTGATGCCAGATCCAGGACTATTCGCGTGAATGTGCGACTGGAAGTGTATATCAATGAACCGGTTCCTGCACATCAATACCAATTTCAAATTCGCGATGTCAGCTCAGCAAAAGAGGTACACATTATCGGCGCAGGTCCTGCAGGATTATTCGCTGCATTGAAGCTGATTGAACTCGGGTTTAAACCCGTTGTTTTAGAACGCGGAAAAGATGTTCGTCGCAGAAGACGTGATTTAGCGGCAATTAATAAAGAACACCTCGTCAATCCCGATTCCAATTACTGTTTCGGTGAAGGCGGCGCAGGAACATACAGTGACGGCAAATTATACACACGTTCGCACAAACGCGGCGATGTGCAAAGCATCCTGGAATTATTTGTTGCGCATGGTGCAGACGAAGTGATATTGGCTGAAGCACATCCGCATATCGGTACGAATAAACTACCGGGAATAATTACTGCCATGCGCGAGAATATTCTCCGTTGCGGTGGTGAAGTTCATTTCGACACACGCGTTACTGATTTCGAGTTGCAGCAAGGAAAAATTACGTGCATCATGGCACAAACAACAGATGCCGTAAAAAGTTTCCCATGCAGTGCTGTGCTTTTGGCAACGGGACATAGCGCACGTGATATTTTCGAATTGTTGCATCGCAAAGACATTGCCATTGAAGCGAAACCGTTTGCCATGGGCGTTCGTGCAGAACACCGTCAGGAATTAATTGACAGTATTCAATACCACTGCAACGGCCCGACATTGCATAGTCTGCGTGATTATTTACCGGCAGCTTCTTATGCGTTGGTGCATCAGACAGACGGTAAAGGCGTGTATTCGTTTTGTATGTGCCCAGGTGGAATCATCGCTCCATGTGCAACCGCGCAAGAAGAAGTGGTTACCAACGGATGGTCGCCTTCGAAAAGAAATAATCCGTACGCGAATTCCGGAATTGTAGTTGCGGTAGATCCATTAGAGTTAACAAATTACGCACAACACGGACCATTAAGCGGGTTGCGCTATCAGCAAGATTTAGAGCGTGCCGCATGGATAGCAGGTGGTAAAACACAAACAGCGCCGGCACAAGGCATCAAAGATTTTGTGCAAGGTAAACTCAGTACCACATTGCCGGATTGTTCGTATCAGCCGGGAGTGCACTCAGCACCGTTACACGAATTGCTGCCTGCCGCAATTGGTAAACGATTGCAGGAAGGCTTTGCCGCTTACGGACAAAAGATGCGCGGGTACTTATCCAACGAAGCGCTCATAGTCGGCGTGGAATCCAGAACTTCTTCTCCGGTGCGCATTCCACGTGATCGGGAAAAACTGCATCATATTCAGATAACCAACTTGTTTCCTTGTGCGGAAGGCGCCGGTTATGCAGGAGGAATTGTTTCTGCTGCTATTGATGGTCAACGTTGCGCTGAAGCAATTGCTCAACAAATAAAATAACCCTGACGCTGTTGCATCAGGGTTAATAGTCCACCGGGAAAAACGCTACTAAAACCCGGTGTCTTTTTCTGTTGCAGAGCGGTTCGGCAACAGTTATAATTTCTTACCTCTTGTATTTCATAAACCGTGCCACAAATTATCGGACGTTTTGAATATAGCGTGTCAGCTCATCAACACTCGACGAAAATGTAAAGGCATTATTTACTACGTAATAGTTGTTCCTGTCAACCGTACGATTATAAGCGTGCTTAGCAAATTCCAGTTTAGAACTTTCGAACGTCAGCAACTCCAACAATTCAAACACCTGACGTGAACTGAGATAATTCATACTCGTCGCTTGTTTTGCAACGGACAGTCGTGAACTGTCGAAAGACTGATTACGGATGGTTTGCTTCAGCATCTCAAAATCTGCAGGATGCATTCCCGGAGGCTGAAAAATTCCACCAAACAATGGTTCTTGCAAAATAATCTGAATGAAACCCAGATTAATCACCATTGCTGTCATTCGTGTGTTTGCAGGAACATCCACATAACCATCATACAACAACGCCGGTAAAACAAATGCGGCTCCGTTATATTGAGGATTAGAGATCATGCGCACATGATGTCGTCCGGGTGCGAGATTAGAAATAACCTGCGCGTTTCCGGTGTTCACAACCGGCTGATTATTGATAAAGGCACGGAACGATTGATTGTTCTGAGTCTTCAATATTAATTCCGATTGCTGAGCACGCAATTGATACACGCACATCAGTGAAATTAATAACACCGCCCACATCACAAAAGTTCTGGTAATCGTTTTCATAGAGCTATCCTCCGTTTCTATTAAGTTATACCGGTGAAAATGCAAGCCCTGTGCCGCCAATGTCCGAATGTCAACTGCATCTAACAAGTGGACAACACGAGTCGGCAAGTGGTTGAGTTATCCTTAACTTTGTTCCATGAATTTTATCATTCGAATCATCATTTCCACATTGGCCGTATTGGTTGCATCGTATCTATTGCCGGAATCTATGGTGCATGTGGACGGATTTACCTCTGCGCTAATCGTTGCGGTAGTGTTAGCATTTCTTAATGCTGTAGTTAAACCGGTAATGGTGCTATTAACAATCCCGGCAACCGTATTTACATTCGGTTTGTTCTTGCTTGCCATCAATGCATTTCTGATCATGATGGCCGATTACTTCGTTGACGGATTTGTCGTGTACGGTTTCTGGTCGGCACTTTTATTCTCATTTGTATTGTCCATTGCGAATGCCATTTTCGAAGCAATTCGTAAACGCGACGAACAACCACCGAACAATTTCTGATATGAATTGGACCGCATTATTGTCCGGACAACGCTCCGGTGTTGCACACACACTTGCCGACAGAACAGGCTTTGAGCGCGACTTCGATCGTGTGGTCTTCTCCTCCGCTTTCCGACGTTTGCAAGATAAAACGCAAGTAATTCCATTACCTGAAAGTGATTTTGTACACACGCGACTTACACATAGCCTGGAAGTTTCTTGTGTAGCGCGTTCGTTGGGAAAGATGGCCGGTCGCGTTATTATCGATCGTTACAATTTGAAAAACTTCCACGAATCCGATTTTGGAGCCATATGCGCAACAGCAGCACTGGCGCACGATATCGGGAATCCGCCATTTGGACATTCCGGCGAAGCAGCCATCAGCAATTATTTCAGCAACGGTAGCGGTAAGGAATGGAATTCACTCGTGCAGCCGCATGAATGGACCGATCTTACCAACTTTGAAGGCAATGCGTACGGTTTCAAAATTCTCACTAATTACAATGAAGCATCAGGTGGTAATATCAACCTGACATTCGCAACATTAGGAGCTTTCACGAAATATCCTACCCGATCCTTTCGTGATGCAAACATTAACGAGAACGACAAGAAACGCGTAAGCAGAAAGAAATACGGATACTTCTGCAGCGAACAGCATTTGTTTAATGAAGTGTTTGATGCATTACAAATTGAAAACACCGATACATGGTCGCGCTTGCGTCATCCGTTGGTTTATTTAGTGGAAGCTGCCGATGATATTTGTTATCGCATTATCGATTTTGAAGACGGCATTCGTATAGGTTGGATTCCGTTTGCGGAAGGTGAGCAATTGTTGATTGCTGTTATCGGTAAAGATTTTTCCAATGAACGTTACCATCAAATTACGGATCGTAATGAAAAAATCGGCTATCTGCGAGCCAAAGCCATCAATACACTAATCAATACCTGTAGTGATTTATTTCTGGAGCATGAGCAAGAAATGCTCACCGGAAAATTTGATTGTTCGTTAATCGACTTGCTTCCCGAAGCGATGCAGGTGCCGCTCAACCAACTGCTGGAATTGTCCATCAATCACGTGTACAGAAGTAAAAGTGTTTTACAAATTGAAGCTGCGGGATTCGAAATTGTGGGCGAATTGCTCGATCGTTTTGTACGAGCCGGAATGGATTTGAAAATACACGGCAAAGAGTTGAAGAAAGCAAAACCGTACAGCGATAAATTGATGCGACTCATGCCGCCGCAGTTTATCAAACCCGCTGATACAACAGATTACGCAAGAATACTAGGCGTATGTGAATTTGTAGCCGGCATGACCGATAGTTATGCACTTTCGTTATACCGCAAATTAAAAGGCATCGATTTACCGACTTAACGCCTCACCAAATCGTGGAGATAATTCAGAATGCGAACCATACCCAATGTATCTGTTTCGCAATATTGCAGCAGTTGTTCACGACCTGTGGCTAACTCAAACAAATCGGTTTCTGTTTGCAGGCGCGAATACAACTGCATCGCGTGACTACCGTTCTGAACCGCTAAAGAATCGTAGTTCAAATCGGGCGCGATAGCAGGCAATACACTTTTCAGGGAATAGCTTCCTTTCATGCGCGGATGATAATAAGCTCCGGAAGCAAACACTTTTTGCAAATCAACAATTCGAGCAGAAATTGCTTCCAGTTGTGAAGCCACTTCAGGAAACGTCCTGATCATGTTATTGATTGTTACGCGTTCTGCGGATGCATCAAATACCACCACAGGCAATTCAGTACTGCAATCCGACAAGAATTCACGCAAAAAAGATTCTCGCGGATCCATTCCGGGCTCTGCAAGAAATACGCGGTGTTTTATGATGTTGCCATCTTTCCATTCATGCAGTGAATACGCAAACGGTAATGCCTGAAAAGGTTTACAGCCTTCATATTGGGGAATCGCCGGTTGAAAATTTTCTACGTCGAGCAACAGTGCGTGATTCCCGATTTGTTCCAACATGGCGGTAATTTCAACTGTGCGAACAACTTCTTGCTCAGTTACAAACCCTTGCCATTGCAAATGTGCAGCCTTTGGCAATTCAACGTTTTCCGGCAAATCTTTTATGCTGACATAACCTTGATTAAAGAATTCCGCTTGCTTATAGCGACCAATGCCGGTTAATGTAAATACATTATCAGTCACAATATTTTTCCAACAAGTCCCTTTAAAATCACATTCGTAAGGAGAGAAGCAATGTTCACCAATGGCAACTTCCGGAATTTGCGGGGCATCGAGCACAGCTTTAAGTTCACGTACCTGCTTACGAATAAGCGCGACATATTTTTTTACTGTACCCGTTACGCTTACTTTTTGGAAATATTCCTGCACATTTAACGCCCCGTTACGAACATAGTCAGGATTGACATGCACTAGAAAGAAATCGTTCACTACAAGTCCCGAACCTGCAATGACATAATGTTGTAAAACCGCATCGTTGTAATATGTTCGCGATAAACGCAAGGAACTTTTAATCTCGTACACATTCCATCCTTCCGCAGTTTTCACCACGATATCTGCTAATACCAGAACATCATCGTAAATAAAACCGGCTTCATAAATAATTTCTACACCTGCAGCAATCAGTTCCTGTGTTTTTGCAGCAATAGCAGCTCCCGTTAGGCCAACTGATGCATCTACACCACCGGGAAATAACTGATGTGCTAATGCGCCCACATCATGACCACGATTGAACAACGCCTGACGCGCAGGTGGAATAGGATCGCGCAGTTGAGGATAATGCTTGTACAAGAACAAAGCCTTGTGACATTGCAATCCTTTAATGAAGGACGTTTTACTTAGGGAATACGTTGAATTCAAGGATGCAAAAATACCTGCATTGCGGCAATAAAAAAACCCGAACATTGCTGCCCGGGTTTAACTTGTGAACCAACTTCTAGTTGTTGGTCTGCTCGATATGTCCTAAGTAAGATGATTTATTCACTTCTAATGATCGGGAGTAACGTAACAAAACATCAATCACATGTTGTCGAGGTTCGTTATCCCCTTCATTTGTTGCCATTTTGAACAAATCTTCACTTTCCACCTGCAGCATTAAGTTTTCAAGAGTAAAGGTTTTTACCATGCGCTTTTTATTGTTGTTTGAAGTATAACGCAGCGTATGTCGTTTTCGTATACTACACCCTTAAATACTGCTCAAAACACTGATTTTCAACACAATAAAAATAGCCGCTTACGCGGCTATTCGGTTTATTTCATACTCATCTCACTAAAATGCAACAGAAGTTACACCTTGTTTGTCCATCATCTTTTTCAGATTAATGAGCGCGTATCGCATACGACCAAGAGCAGTATTGATACTGACGTTTGTTGTGTCTGCAATTTCTTTAAAGCTCATATCCAGATAATGGCGCATGATCACTACTTCACGCTGCTCTGTCGGCAATTCCTCGATCATACGTCGCAAGTCCGAACGAATCTGCTGCTTCACCATCTTGTCTTCTGTATTGCCCTGGCGCAGTTTTAATGCGGAGAACATTTCGAAGTCCTCGCCTCCATCCACCATGGGAATACGCTTGAGTCGGCGAAAATGATCGATAACAAGATTGTGCGCAATACGCATGATCCAAGGCATGAACTTGCCTTCATCACTGTAATGACCGCGTTTCAGCGTTTGAATGACTTTAATAAAAGTGTCCTGAAAGATATCTTCCGCAATGTGACGGTCGCGAACAACCATCATGATATACGAAAACACTCTCTTTTTGTGGCGGGCAATTAAAATCTCTAGGCAAGATTCATTTCCGGCGATGTACATTTCGACCAATTGCTGGTCGTTCAGCTGCTCTAAACGCATGGTTACCTCCTTGTTGGTTTTCAGTTACTCGTCTTGATTGAAAACGTAGAGATGTACCTATATGCGTTGTTTTTAGTGGCGCTGTGCCGGTTTAACTTTAATGTTGACTCTTTAACGCCTGCTTCTCGGAAAAGTTACAAGGAAACACAATAATTTTCCCGGTGAACCTTTTGATCGGACATTCGTCTTATACAAATGTACTCTTATTCGGAAATAGATCAAATAGTATGCCGTAATTTTGCAATCCTTAAGAAAAATAATGTGGCCGAAAGTATAGAACAACTGGATCCGAAAAAATTCATCATCATTAAAGGTGCACGAATGCACAATTTAAAAAATGTGGATTTAGCAATACCGCGAAATAAATTTGTGGTAATGACCGGTTTGTCCGGTTCGGGAAAATCAAGTTTGGCATTTGATACGTTGTTCGCGGAAGGTCAGCGTCGATATGTGGAAAGCCTTTCTGCGTATGCGCGTCAGTTTTTGGGAAAAATAGAAAAGCCTGCCGTAGAATATATTAAAGGAATTTCACCGGCTGTTGCGATTGAACAAAAAGTAAACACCCGCAACCCGCGATCAACAGTCGGCACTTCAACAGAAATTTATGATTACCTGAAATTACTATTTGCACGTATCGGTAAAACGTATTCACCGGTTTCAGGTAAAGTAGTGCAGCGCCATAGCGTTTCGGATGTGGTGGAACAGCTCATCAATTTTCCGAACGGTACACAACTTCAGATTAACGCACCTATTGTCGTTAACAAAGGAAAACCACTGAAGGAAACTTTAGCACTGTTGTTGAAACAAGGTTTCAGTCGTATTCGGTATAAAGATGAAGTGCTGCGTCTGAATGAAATTAATGCTTCTTCCCTATCGGCTAAAGAACCGATCGCGTTAGTTGTAGATCGAATTGTACTCGATAGTGAAAGTGATGATACCCGCACACGACTTGCAGATTCGATACAAACTGCATATTTCGAAGGATTGGGAATATGTGAAGTTCTTGTTTCGGGAAACGAGAAAGCAAAAAGTAAATCTCCTCAGGTATTACATTTTTCCAATCGTTTTGAAGCAGATGGATTAACATTCGAAGAACCATCGGTGCATTTTTTCAGCTTTAACAATCCTGTAGGCGCTTGTAAAACGTGCGAAGGATTTGGAAGTGTAATTGGTATCAGCCCTGATCTGGTTATTCCGAATAAGCAGCTTTCCGTTTATGAAGATGCGATTGCGTGTTGGAAAGGTGAAGTGATGAGCGAGTGGAAAAACAGGTTGGTGATGCAGGCGTATAAATTCGATTTTCCGGTTCATAAACCAATCGAAGAATTGTCCGAAGAACAGTATCAGGTGTTGTGGACAGGTAATAAGTTCTTCAACGGGCTGAACGATTTTTTCAAACACCTCGAAGAACAAACATATAAAATTCAATATCGCGTTATGCTATCGCGTTATCGGGGACGCACCACATGCCCGGATTGCAGAGGAACGCGCTTGCGCAAAGATGCCAACTATGTCAAGATTGGTGATCTTACTATTAGCGATGTTGTTTTGATGCAAGTGAAAGATGCGCTCCCGTTATTCAAAAAAATAAAACTCGATAAACACGAAGCAACCGTTGCAAAACGTTTGTTGACTGAAATTGTCAATCGCTTGCAATTTCTGGAGGATGTTGGTTTGGGCTATCTCACGTTGAATCGTTTATCCTCTACACTCTCCGGAGGCGAATCGCAGCGCATTAACCTGGCCACGTCGCTGGGAAGCTCGTTGGTTGGATCACTTTATATTCTGGATGAACCGAGCATTGGATTGCACCCTAAGGACACCGAACGTTTAATTCGTGTATTGAAAGGATTGCGCGATATCGGCAACACGGTAATTGTAGTAGAACACGATGAAGAAATTATGCGTTCGTGCGACACCATTGTGGATATGGGTCCTCAGGCCGGAAGTCTTGGTGGTGAAGTAGTGTTTACCGGTAATCATGAAGCGTTATTGCATGCGGATAGTTTAACTGCAAAATATTTAACGGGACAACTTGCCATCCCAATACCTGCTAAACGCAAAAAATCGAAACACTACATTGAGGTACTTGGTGCGGCAGAACACAATTTGAAAAATGTTTCGGTGAAATTTCCATTGGACATGATGACGGTCGTTACCGGTGTCAGTGGTTCAGGGAAATCAACACTCGTAAAGAAAATCCTTTATCCTGCCATGCAAAAACATTTGGGTGGTTATGGATCGGAAACAGGAAAGTTTGCAGGATTGAAGGGCGATTACGAACACATCAAAATGGTGGAGTTTGTAGATCAGAATCCAATCGGTAAAAGTTCACGTTCCAACCCGGTGACGTATGTAAAAGCATACGACGAGATCCGTAAT